>JAKAUH010000342.1 GCA_021818605.1 Planctomycetota bacterium | reverse complement strand
AACCGGGGCGCCGATCACCGAGAGCCCGAGCGCGGCCGCGCCGATGGGAGTGACCGTTGAGCGACTCTCGAGCATGTTGTCGAGGCGGTCGGCGACGTGGAGCGTGAGCATGCGGCGGCGGCGATGCCGGGAGAAGCTGGGGCGGCGGCTCATGGTGCGGTCCTTGCGCGTGGAGAGAGACGCGGAACACCTAACACCGACACGACACGATCGGATGGTGCGGAGCGAGGCGAAGCGAGACAGGCCCTGCCGATGTGAGCCGGAGGCGATCCGGGCGCGACGGCTGGTGCAAACGTGTCCGCGAAAACGCGGGGCGACTACACGATGCGAGCCGCGGAGCGGATCCGTTCGGTTCAGATCGGTCAAGATGAGAGGCAGTAATACCGCCACGCGCAGGCCGTGTCAACAGGTTGATCAGGCAGCTTTCCGTTTTTTCTCCGATCGCGAATCAGGCGCGATGACGATCGATCCGGACAGGACGGGCCCGAGCCAGAAGCCAGGAACCAGGTGGCGTTCGACGAGAAGTGTCGATTTTTCTAATGCCTGGTGCGACTGAACTTGGGTCGACAGATCGCTCCTGGTCGCGAATAGGTGCATTTCCGTTTTGGCAAACCTGATGCATCCTGTTTAGAAGAGGGAGAAGAAACGCCGAGGGGGAAAAGGGAACAGGAGGGCTGAACGGGACTCTGCATGCACACACCTGTATGGCGAGTGTGAGCACGGGGAGCCTGGACAGGCAAGCGGGTTTGCTCGGCGAGGCGAGGCGAGGCGAGGCGAGGGGCCGAGGTTTTGCGGGAAAGGACCGATACCGTGAGGATGTCCTGGGGCTGGCTGATGGCCCTGGTCGCGGTGGCGGCCACGACGGCCGCGGCGGCGGATGATCGATCTGACGCGCTGGGGGTCCACGATCGCGAGGAGCTGCTCGGCTACGGGCGGGACACCTGGCGGTCGGTGGCCGAGATGGCCGAGGGGACGCCGCTGCCGGTGGACGGCCTGCGGCATCTGCCCAACGGGACCTGGCAGCCCTCGCCCAAGACGACGCCGACGGACATCGGTGTGTATCTCTGGAGCGTGCTGGCGGCCGAGCGGCTAGGGATCCTCGACGCGGCCGAGGCGCACCGGCGGCTGGACCGGACGCTCGGCGGCCTGGAGCGGGGCCAGAGGGTTCACGGCTTCTACTTCGACACGATCGATCCCCGCACGGGCGCGGGGCTCAGGACATCACCCTACACGGGTGAGCCGATCCCGGGAATTCTGTCGTCGGTAGACAACGCGTGGCTGGCAACGGGGCTGACCGTCGTGCGGAATGCCTATCCCGCGCTCCGCGACCGGGCGGACGGGCTGCTGAAGCCGATGGACTTCGGTTTTTTCTACGTCCCATTCGACGCGGCCGATCCGAGGCATCATCCCGGGCTGATCCAGGGGCCGTATCGCGTCGTCGGGAAAACCTTCGGCGGTTTCCACCAGCTCATCAACACCGAGCAGCGGATCATCAGCTACCTGGCCGTCGCGCGGGGGCAGGCGCCGGCCGAGCATTATTACCGGGTCGAGCGGACGCTGAGGATCGGCGAGATGAAGCAGTCCCAGGAGCCGCAGGGGGTGTGGCGGAGTTACCTGGGCATCCGGGTGTTCGAGGGGCATTACACCCTCCGGGGCAAGCGGATCGTGCCGAGCTGGGGCGGCAGCATGTTCGAGGCCCTGATGCCGACGCTGTTCGTGCCCGAGGAAGCGTGGGCACCGCGGAGCTGGGGGGTGAATCACCGGCTGTACGTCCGGGCGCAGATCGAGCACGGCCTGGAGGTCGCCGGGTACGGCTACTGGGGCTTCTCTCCGGCGTGCGACCCGGCGGGGGGTTATCGGACCTACGGCGTGGAGGGGCTGGGCTCGGACCCGTTGGGTTACACGTCGCACGATGTGGACCCGCACGCGCCGGCCGGCCGACGTCCGAAGGGCCAGTCGGCCAACGGCGTGGTCACGCCGCACGCCTCGTTCCTGGCGCTGCGATTTGCCCCGAACGAGGCGATGGCGAACCTGCGGAAGCTCCGCGAGCGGTTCCCGGTTTACGGTGACCACGGCTTTCTCGACTCGGTGAATGTCTCGAAGGGTGTGGTGGCCGACCGGGTCCTGATGCTCGACCAGGGGATGATCCTGGCGGCGATCGCCAACGCCCTGGCCGACGACGCCATGCGCCGGGCGTTCGTGGACGAGCCGACCGAGCGAATCCTCCGGCCCATGATGGCGCCCGAGGAGTTCACCGCCGGTCCAGCCCCGGCCGAGGCCCATCCACCTGGCGGCGGGGCCGGTCCGTTCGGGGCGAAGGCGGGGCGGTGATCAGGAGCCGGGGGATTGCCCCTCCTCGCAGGCGTCGAGGCGGTCCAGCTCCGCCTCGGCTTGCTCCCAGGGGATCGCGCCCTTCTCGGCGATCTCCGCCAGGGCACGGCGAGCGTCTTCGAGGTCGCGGCGGTTCTCCATCGCCTCGAGCAGGGCCAGGTCCTCGACCGAGACGATCGCGGCCACCGCCTTGTCGTGACGCTCCAGCAGGAACCGGCGGCCCTGCTTGACCCGCCTGAGGACGCGGGCGAATTCCTGCCGCGCCTTGCTCGTCGTCACCCTGATCATGGCCACTCCCTGAGATTGCATCAGTTCGTACAAAGCCGAGGTTCGAATCCCCGATCGATCAATGTTACACCTCGATACATTCACTGACAATACGTCGGAAGACAGACGGCCTGTCCTTGCATTCTGCTCTCCAGTCGTTTGACGTCTGTATGGCAATTTTGTACAATCCTTCCCCATGCGCCGCGAGGATGAGGTCGCCGTGGGAGATCGAAGTCGGGCGGAGGGCCGTGCGAGCCGGTTTCGCAGAATATGGCTACTGACGCGACAGGCGGATATCGCATTCAAATCACCGAGTCTGCTCTCAGGCAGATCGAGAAGCTGCCGAGGACCCAGCGAGACCGAGTCCGCCGACGCATCAGAGACCTGGCCGATGAGCCGCGGCCACGAGGTTCCATCAAACTTGAGGGACCGGACGATCTCTACCGGATTCGAGTAGGCGATTATCGGGTGGTTTATGGGATATACGACGAACAACTGATCGTGCTCGTCCTTCGAGTCGGACACCGCCGGGACGTCTATCGAGGCTGAGGCGAGGACCGCGCCATGCGACTGATGCCCAGGATCCGGTTCCGGTTGGGGACCGTCATGATGTTCGTGGTCATGGCGGCGGCCGTGATGGCGCTTTATGTGAAGATCGACCAGCACACCGGCTCGGTACTGCCCGCGGGCTGGAAGATCGACGTGCCCGTGCTGTTCCTGCTGGCGATCGCGCTGACCGCGGTGGCGCTCGGCTCGTGGAAGGAGCACTCGGCCGTGCAGATCATGCTCCAGGTGACGCTCGCCTGCGTCGGCTGCCTGACCCTCATCTGGATCGGCGAGGCGAAGTATGAGCGGGCGATCCGCTACTGGTGCCAGGGGATGTTCGCCGCCACGGTGACGATTCCCATGATCGCTCGCCGGGTGGCCAAGACCCGCATGCCGCGCGGGCCGCGGCGCGACTGGTGGAAGAAGACCTGCAAGGCGGTGTTCTTCAGCTTCCTGACCATGCTCCTCGTGACGGCCGGCGGCCTGCTCCAGGCGGCCGTGTACGCGATCGGGACCGAGCTGCTGGGGATGCCGACCAATCCCTGATCGGCGGCGAGATGGCCGTCGGATCCGCCGCGACAGAAGGGTTTCAACGGTCAGCGCCGTCCCGGGCCGGAATAATGCTGATGGTGCCGTTGCGCTCGAGGACGGCGTAGCGGACCTGGTCCATCCGCTCGAGTCCCTGGAGTTCGCGGGCGGCGGCCAGGATGGCCTGCTCGTGGACTCTCGAATGGCGCAGCCGCTCGGGGATCGGGCGGCCGTCGGCGACGAGCACCAGGGGGAGCCCGTCGAAGACGCGGCCCAGCCGGGGCCATCGCCGCGCCCACAGCGACATCCCCACGTTGATGCCGATCAGGGTCGCGATCACCAATAGCGAGTTGGTCAGCGAGGTGTCCGTGCCCATCAGGCCGTTCTGGGCCGACTCGCTGATGAACAAAAGCAGGATCAGGTCGAAGTTGGTCATCTGGGCGAGCGTGCGGCGGCCGGCGATCCGCAGGCAAAGCCACAGGGTAAAGTACACGGCGGCGGCACGCAGGACCGAGGACATCGAAGACTCCCGACAAGCACCCCGTCGGCGCGAGGCCGGCCCGCGCGTGATCAGGCCGAATCAGGGGTAGATGAACTGGCGGAAGGCGACCGAGGCGCCGTCGACCACGCCGATGCGTCCGGGCTGGAGTCCAGGGTTGCGGGGTTGGACATAGAAGGCGACCTCGGTGGAACGCTCGGGCTCGAACGCGCGGAAGACATAGACGACCCGCCCGCGGTCGTCCTCGACGTGTTCGGGCGTCGGGCTGACCTCGCGAATCCGGGCGGCCTCCTGGTATTCTCCCTCGAGCCAGATGCGGTAATTCCCGTCGCCGTCGCGTGCGGGTCGGAAGCGCAGGCGAAGGACCGTGGTCGCGCCCGCGCGGGCGAAGCGGTCGAAATGGAGGCGCAGGGTGCCGTCGGGCGAGGCCGCCTGGGTTCGGCTGAGGGGACCGTCGCCCAGCAGGCCGGCGAGCGCCGCGACGATCAGGAGCGCCAGTGCGATCCAGCCGGCCCGCTGCGCGGCCCATTCGCGGCGCTGGAAGTCGAGGTCCTGGCCGAAGTCGGGCGGCCCGTCGCGGGGGTCGGTGGTGTCCATCGCGAACCTCCGGGCGCGGGCCGATCCGCGGATCATCGTCCGCCGCGCCACTCGGGAACCGGCCAGCCGGGATGCGGGCAACTGGCATGCCGCACAAGGCAGCCTGCGCCGGGCGGGGAGATCGAGCCGCCGACCCGCCGTTTGCCGGTCCGCCCGCTGGATGACCTGGATCGAGCCTGGGGGTTCTGGGTCTGCGCTTGCCGCCCGTGGCCCCGGAATTGCCTGCAAAAAGGGCGAATCCTCCCCGAGCTCGCGGTGCGGCCAGGACGGCGGTTGCGATCGTGCCGCCGGCCCCCAGCAAGCAGGACCAGATCAATGAAGCTGCCCAATCGCGACCAGTTGGCCGCTCGTTTCCTCGACGGCACCGAGAAGGAATACGACACCCGGTTGACCCAGCTCGATTCCGAGATCGACAACATCCTGGCGAATTCGATGTCGATCGGCGACCAGACCCGCATTCACGAGGCGCTCCACAAACTGTTCTCGGAGCGAGGCAGCATGCAGTCGGCGCTCGAGTCGCTTCGCGAGTACCGCAAGGAGCGCGGCCTGTCGCGGCCGCATTCCGAGCGCTGATCCTGATCCCCGTGCGATCCCATCCCTCAGGACGGGAGTATCCCGGCATGGCCTCCGATGAGCAATCGCCCAGGAGCGAGCCGTTCGACGCCCAGACGCGGATGGCCGCGCACCGGACGTTTCTGGCCTACATCCGCACCGGGCTGGGGACGATGAGCTTCGGCTTCGTGATCGCGCGGTTCAACATCTTCTTGTGGAAGACCGAGCACGGCACGGGTCTGCCGCCATCGACTCCGTGGCTGCCGCTCTGGCTCGGCATAACGCTCGCCGTCTTCGGCGTGGCGATCAACATCGTGGCGACCGTGCACCACTTCCAGCTCATGCGTTGTGCCGACCGCGGCGAACCCTACCAACCGGAGCGGTGGTCGCCCGACCTGGTCGTCGGCGCCGGCATGGTCCTCCTGGGCCTGGCAATTGTGGTCGACCTGTTCCTGGCCCGGTGAATCAACGCGAAGGGGCGCAACGGCGAGGAGATCGGACGTGGCATCCCCGGCGCTGGGGGGAGGTCGAATTCAGTTTTCAATCTCCCAGCGAAACGTCCCCGGGACCCGGATAGGACCGGGCATACAGGGGCGGCTCGACCTCGGGCGCCAGCCGCGGGCACGGGATCGGTGCGCCGGCCGTCATCGCCAGCGGGACGACGCCCGCCCAGCAGGGAATCGCGAGGTCCTCCTCGTCGTCGATCGGCGGCCCGGTGCGCACCTTGGCCGAGGCCTCGTCGATCGGCAGCGAGAGCACCATCGTCGCCTTGAGCTCGCCCAGGGACGGCGTGCGGATGTCCTGCCATCGGCCGGCGACCAGGTGGTCCGTCAGCGCGTGCAGGGCGCGCGTCTTCTCCCCGGGGTCATCGACCGCCCGGGCCGTGCCGAAGACCATGGCCGAACGGTAATTGATCGAGTGGTGAAACGCCGAGCGCGCCAGCACCAGGCCGTCGATGATCGTGACGGTCACACAGACGTCGATCCCGCCGGCGATCGCCTTGAGCATCCGGCTACCGGGCGAGCCGTGGATGTAGAGCCGATCGCCCAGCCGCGCGTGCAAGGTCGGGATCACGAACGGCTGCCCGTCGACCACGAAGCCGACGTGGCCGACCATCCCCTGGTCGAGGATCGAATGGATCAGCTCACGATCATAAGACCCACGCGCCGGCAGGCGGCGCACGGTCGTCCGGTCGGTGCGTGGGAACTCGTCCATCGTCGGCTGCCGCCTCCTCAATTCCGGGATAAACCGATGCGCGGGCACGGATTCTCTCATGGATTCCCTCATCCTACCGCAACCGTTGCGGGAATGCCCCACGCCCGACGCGGGAATCGTGGGGCGGGTTCGCGCGGGGCGGCGTGAGGGCGGTTGACCCGCGCCGGCGGGGAGCGGACAATGCGACGATGTCGACGAGGAATCGAACACGCCGAGGCGCGGAAGAATCATGACCAAGATCGTGCTGCTGCGACACGGGGAGAGCATCTGGAACAAGGAGAACCTGTTCACCGGCTGGACCGACGTGGACCTCTCCGAACAGGGGAGGGCCGAGGCGAAGCGGGCCGGCGAGCAGCTCAAGGCCGAGGGGTTCACGTTCGACGTGGCGTTTACCTCGGTGCTGAAGCGAGCGATCCGGACGCTCTGGACGGTGCTGGACGAACTGGACCTGATGTGGATCCCCGTGGAGCACTCGTGGCGGCTCAACGAGCGGCACTATGGTGCGCTCCAGGGCCTGAACAAGGCGCAGACGGCGGCGAAGTACGGCGACGACCAGGTGCTGACCTGGCGACGGAGCTACGACATCCCGCCGCCGCCGCTGGAGGAATCGGACCCGCGGTTTCCCGGCACGGATCCGCGGTATCAGGAGTTGTCCCCGACGGAGGTGCCGCGGACGGAATGCCTGAAGGACACCGTCGCCCGGTTCCTGCCCTACTGGCACCAGGCGATCATGCCGACGATCCGGACCGGCAAGAAGGTCATCATCGCAGCGCACGGCAACAGCATCCGGGCCCTGGTGAAGTACCTCGACGAGATTTCGGACAAGGACATCGTCGGTCTGAACATCCCGACCGGCATCCCGCTGGTCTACGAGCTGGACGAGTCACTCAAGCCGATCCGCCACTACTACCTCGGCGATCCCGAGGAGGTCGCCCGCGCGACGGCCGCGGTGGCCAATCAGGGGAAGGCGAAGTAGACGGCGGTCATCCGGGGGCAGGCCGATCGCCCTCGAGAAATGCCAGGCCCTCGCGCCCGCCCGGCCCCGATCCTCGCGGATCACAGGCCGGGCGGGGACACGCTCGGAAGCACGGGGGCGTGCCCGGATTCCCTTGGAGTGCTGGATCGCGGCTGACCATCTGGTCGATGCGGTCCAGGCGTGTCTCAGAACAACGTATAAATGAACGGCGCCGCGGCGGTCTGGGAGAGGAAGATCAGAACGGCCAGCAGCAGCATGACGATCACGATCGGTGCCAGCCACCATTTTTTGTTCTGGGCGAGAAACATCCAGAACTCGCTGACAAGGCTCTCGGACTGGGTGTCGCCGGCGGCTTTCTCGAACTCGCTCGGCGTGGGATCGATCCGCTCGCTCATCGGGCTGGTTCCCTGCACAGGTGAAGTGGAGATGGAGACGACGGCGGGGCCGGTGGCCGGGCCGGGCCGTCCTCTAGAACGGCTTGAGGTAACTCCGCACATCGACCGGGGCCGGCTTGGGGGCCCAGTACGACTCGACGTCTGGCCGTCGCGCGCGGTGGAGCGCGTCTCGGCCCGCCAGGCGGAACGTCAGCGCGATCGGTGTGAAGATGCCGAAGTACATCACCAGCAGCATCAACTGCGAGATCGTCCAGCCGATGGGGAACGCCAGGACCATCCACCCGACGTAGATCATCCGCACCCATTCCGGCTGCACCAGGCCCGCCACCCCCACGAGTAACGCCAGCGCGCCGATCGAGATCCCCAGGTTCATCCGCCCCCGGCCGAACGCCTGCAACAACGCCAGGCCGCCGAAGAAGACCAGCCAGATCCCGGCGAACTGCCGCAGGGTCTTGCGGTCCGGATTGAGCGGGAGGTCGGACCATTGCATCGCGGAGGCTCCAGAACGGACTCGCGCCGGCCGGTCGATCGGCTACCGGCGCCGGTTTGGCTTGGCCAGTTTTGGTTTGCTTCGGTCAGGTCGGTTCAGTCGAGCTGGAACTGCGCGAGGTACGCCTCGCGGGCCTCGAGGCCGGCCTCGCGGGCGGCCTCGTCCTTGGCGACGACGATGTCCTCGAGCACCAGGGCGTCCATGTCGGTCGCCAGGAAGCAGCGGTAGGCGTCCTCGGGCGTGCAGACGATCGGCTCGCCGCGGACATTGAAACTGGTGTTCACCAGCACCGGGCAGCCCGTGAGCCGCTCAAATGCCTCGAGCAGTCGGTAGAGCCGCGGGTGCCGGTCGGCGTCAACGGTTTGCAGCCGGGCGCTGTAGTCGACGTGCGTCACCGCGGGGATCTCCGAGCGGACGACGTTGACCCGGCGCCTCAGGTCGGGGTCGTGTTCCATGACCGCGAGCGTCTCGGAATCGACCGGGACGCGGCGGTCGTCGCGCACGGGGGCGACGATGAGCATGTAGGGGCTCTCGTGCCCTGGGTCGAGGTCGAACCATTCGGCGGCCCGCTCGCGGAGCACGATCGGGGCGAACGGGCGGAAGCTCTCGCGGAACTTGATCTTCACGTTCATCGTGGCCTGCATGGCCGGCGAGCGGGGGTCGCCCAGGATGCTCCGCGCGCCCAGCGCGCGGGGGCCGAACTCCATCCGGCCGTGGAACCAGCCGACGATCTTCCCCTCGGCGAGCAGGGCGGCGACATGCTCGAGCAGTTCGGCCTCGTCATCGAACCGGCGGCCGATGGCGCCGTGACGGCCCAGGGCCCGCTCGATCTCATCCGTCGAGAAGCGGGGGCCGAGCAGACTGGCCTGCTGAGAGTCGCGGCCCTCGGGCCGTCGGGGGTGGTCGAGGAGCTGGTGCCAGACAAAGAGCGCGGCGCCCAATGCTCCGCCGGCATCCCCCGCAGCCGGCTGAATCCACAGGTCGTCGAATGGCCCCTCGCGGAGCAGCCGGCCGTTGGCCACGCAGTTGAGCGCGACGCCGCCGGCCAGCACCAGGTTCTTCATGCCGGTCCGTTCGTGGATGTGGCGGCCGATCCGCAGCACGGCCTCCTCGGTGACGTCCTGGATGCTGGCGGCGAGATCCATGTGCCGCTGCTCCAGCGGCGACTCGGGCGCCCGCGGCGGGCCGCCAAGGAGGCGGTGAAACCGCTCGCTGGTCATCGTCAGCCCCTGGCAGTACTGGAAGTAGTCCATGTCCAGCCAGAAGCTGCCGTCGGGCTTGAGATCGATCAGATGCTCGAGGATCTGATCGCGATAGATCGGCCGGCCGTAGGGGGCCAGGCCCATCAACTTGTACTCGCCGCTGTTGACCTTGAAGCCGCAGTAATAGGTGAAGGCCGAGTACAGCAGGCCCAGCGAGTGCGGGAAGGCGACGTGGTCGGTGAGGCGGATTCTGTTCCCCTGGCCGACGCCGAAGGCGGCGGTGGTCCACTCGCCGACGCCGTCGAGGGTGAGAATGGCGGCGTCGGCGAAGGGGGAGGGAAAGAAGGCGCTGGCGGCGTGGCTCTCGTGGTGATCGGTAAAGACCAGGCGGGCGCGGGTGGTCCCGCCGAGTCCGCGGCGGATCGTCCGGCGCATCTGGAGCTTGTCCTTGAGCCACAAGGGCATGGCGAGGCGGAAGCTGCGGAAACCCGCTGGGGCATAGGCGAGATAGGTCTCCAGGAGCCGCTCGAACTTGGTGAAGGGCTTGTCGTAAAAGGCGACGTAATCGAGGTCGGTGGGCCTGAGACCCGCATCATGCAAGCAGTAGTCAATGGCCCGCGACGGGAAGGCCGGGTCGTGCTTGATCCGCGTGAAGCGCTCCTCCTGGGCCGCGGCGGCGACATGGCCGTCAACCACCAGGGCGGCGGCGCTGTCGTGGTAAAACGCGGAGATTCCCAGGATCGCGACCATAGCCTCCTGCTCCCTTCTTCTCTTCTCACCGAGCCGGCCGCCCGAACCCGGCCCAGGCCAGACCAGTTCCAAATGATAACCCAGAAACCTCCGGCATTTCCATGCCGCCAGCCCCGCCGCTGGCGTCGTGAAATCGAAACATCGCCGGCCCGATCACCGGTCGGGCCTGGAAAACGAAGGCGGCATCATCCATAATGGATGAGAGGTTGTGCGTTCCGGACGTCGGCTTTCCGTCTGGTATTTGGTCAGCAATTCCATCAAGGTATCCAGATTCCATCATGACATCCGTGTCAGCTCACCCACCACTGAGCGCGCCGCTCGAGGTTCCTGGCCAGCCGTCGTCGGCCCGAACCGTCATGTCCCCCTGGGCATGGATGGCCGTGACCTGCCTGCTGCTGGGGACCTTTGGCGGGTTTCGTTTGTGGCGAGAGTGGCAGTTCCATTCGCTGGCTGCCAGGAGCACGGCGCCGCCGTTCCATCTCGCCGACCTGCCCGAATCGATCGGGAAGTGGCAGGGGAGCGAGAGCACTGAGAACCAGCTCGACCCCGAGGTGGCCCGGTTCGCCGGGGCCAGCGAGCATATCACGCGGGGCTTCTTCGACGAGAAGACCGGCGAGCGGGCCTCGGCGCTGGTGCTGTACGGGGTGGCCGCCGTGGTCTACATGCATACCCCGGATATCTGCTACCCGGCGGCGGGCTTCCTGCGCTCCAAGGGCCCCCAGACCTACGAGGAGGAGGTGCCGGGCCTCAAGTCCCCGCTGCGCTTCCGCTGGGCGATCTACAGCAAGCGGATCGCGGGTGTCACCCGGTACGAGGAGACCTACTACACCTTCCTGCACGACGGCGAGTGGCTACCCGATGTCTCGGGCCGGTGGAAGACATTCCGCTATCGGCCCGGCCTGTTCAAGATCCAGATCTCCCACCCCGTGACCAGCCTCAGCGAGAGCGGCGCGAGCGGCCCCTGCGTGGACCTGCTCAAGGAGATTGCGCGGCAGATCGAGGCCCGGGTCCACCCCGGCGCATCAACCCCCGAGGCAGCCGCCGATTCCGAGGTCGAGGCCGTGCCTCCGCCCACGGCGGCAGCCTCTCCCGCCAAAAAATAGGGGCGGTACGCGTCTTCATCGGCCGCGCTGTTCGGGATCGCAAGGCATCCTAAACCGTCGGAGAATCCGGCCCCGTCGGGCCGCGCGCGATCCGGCCGACCACCTGACCGATGGCCAGGACGGCCAGACCGATCCCTCCCACAAGCAGCACGACCAGCAGGGCAGGTATCAGGTAGACCACCAGGGCGGCTTGCAAGACCCGGCCCCAGGCGGACACGTCGTCCGACCGGTTCGCCGAAGCCCCCGGTCGCGCGGTTCGCGGGCCGATTCGCAGGGTACGGAGCTGGATGGACATGGCCTGACTCCTCGGTCATCCGGTCGGGCGCTGCGCTCATGATTCGCCGCTCGCCCGGGTCACAGCCCGATCCGGAAACCCGTATGAAGACGTGGGTGCTCCCGACCATCCCCGACCATCCGGCCGAGGCATCCGGTCGTTGTGGCGAAGCCCTGTCACCAATAATCTTAGGTCATGATCGCCGAACTGTGTGGCTTTATCGCAAAAAACTCGCGGGTGTCCAGGCCGCGCCACCTGCACCGGCATTGTACGGGTCCCTGGGAATTCGGACGCACCGGCGCCAGGTGAAGTGGTCGGGCCGAGAAGAGCCGCGGCCGGGGCCGTTTGTCGAATTGCACGGCCGTGGTGATCTGGTAAACATGAACAGCCTGGAGCGAATGGAAAAGCGGAGAAATCGATTGAACGCTCTCTCGATGAAGTAAACTCGATGGGACCCGGAATGCCAGGGCCCTGGGACGTCCGGGGTGAGCCTTACTTCTTTATGCAGCGCTCACTCATCCAGACAGGTCGCGCCCGGCCGCGCCACGAATGCGGTATTGAATATACGGTCCAAAGTGTGACGGATACGGGATAACGGTGGTTAGGGCAGCCATGAAGTTTAAAAAGTAGGCGTTCGATTGGCGTGGAGAGAGACGTCATGTTGATTTGGGTCAACATGGCGTGGGTCGACCGGTGGGGAACACGGCAAACATGCAATTTTAATTTGACTGGGGAAAGGGGAATTGATTAGAGTTTGACGAACGAAGCCGAGGGATGGACAGCATGATGGACACCGAGCCTGATTCCCGCGGGGGAAGCGAGGCCGGGGGCCGGCCCTTCGGATTCGGCCCATGCCCCCACCACTGCGGTGGGATCGACAAATCTCTCCTGAACCGGGTCGGACTGGCGTAGCCGGTCCGGCGATGCGATTGATATCGGCGCCTCTGCCTCCCTTCGACGGCGCGGCCACCGAACTGAAGCATTCTCTCATGGGCTCACACCAACCCAACTGTTGAGCAGCAAACGAGATGGATACCATTGACAGGCCCGACTCGAATGTTCCGGCCCGCTACGCTGGGGACTCCGTGCGGATGCCGGTCCCGGTGACCGCGCCGATGCGTGATCTGGCGCTCGCGCAGCCGCCGGCGACGACGCAGGTCACGCCGCGGATCCTGCTGCGTGGGTTGAGCCGGCACTGGTGGCACATCATGCTGGGCTGGTTGGTGGTCTCGACGCCCCTGGCCTACGCGATCTACGCACTGGTGGAGCCGACGTTCGAGGCGGTGAGCCTGCTGAATGTCGAGCCGACGCAGGCCAATCCATACAACCAGGCGATGGGCAACAACCCGTTGGCGGAGAAGCCGTTTCTGTTGACGCAAGTACAATTGATCACATCCAGCACCGTCCTGGACGGGGCGGTCGCCAGGCCGGGGATCAGCAACCTGCCGATGCTTCGAAAGTCGAAGGACCCGAAGGCCGACCTGAGAGAGGACATGAAGGTTGAGATCGTCGGGAACAATACCTATCTGATCCAGGTGTCGCTGGCGTCGCGGAACCCAGACGAGGCGGCCGCGGTGGTCAACGCGGTGGTGGAGAGTTATCTGGAGCAGCACAACCGCTACCACCAGAATTCCAACCGCGCGCTGAAGCTGGGACTGGAGTCCGAGCTGAGCAAGCTGGACACGAAGGTCGTCGACGCGCAGGCGGCGCTGGAGAAACTGGTGCACACCGGGGGGATTAACATCAAGGATCAACTGGCTCCCCAAGCGCAGGGCAAGGAAGGCGACAGTATCATGTCGTTCAGGACGGTCACCGAGGAGCAGTACGCCAAGGCGAGCGGGGACCTGTGGCAGAACGATATGAAGCTGCTGGATGCCAGGGTTGCGCTCGAGACGACGAAGGCGCGGCTCGTCCAGGCGCAGGAAGTGAGCAGCGCCGAGGGCCAGCAGCGGTCGGACCTCGAGAACCAGCAGCGCGAGGAGTTGATCGGCGATGCGTTCAAGAAGGACCCGGACGCCCGCGACTTGCTGATGCAGATCAGGGAAGCCAGGAAGGCGCTCTCCGACGCGGTGAGGAAGGCGCGGCAGACCAGCGACCCGTCGATTGTGGCCGCGTCGAATCAGTTGCAGAGCCTGGGCCAGCAGTGGACCGACCTCTGGGAGCAGAAGCACGACGAGATCGCCGCGACGCTGGACCTTGGGGGCAACGCTCAGAGTCCGGAGTTTCTAGCCGCCAAGATCCAGGAGATCGAGTTGTCGGTGAAGGAGCTTGAGTCGAAACGCGAGAAGCTGTCCGCGATGCTCCGCAGCCTGGAGGTCAAGAATACCAACAGAAACAGCGACGAGTTCCGGGCGACGATACTCACCCAGGATCTGACGTACTTGAAGCGGATGCAGGAGCAGGTCAAGCTCAGGCTGGCGCAGCTCGAGTTCGAGATCGGACAGGAGGCGTACCGGATCACCGTGGTCGACAAGGCGGAGGTCCCCCAGAGCCCGTCGAACAACAAGCGGATCAAGCTGATGGCGGTGGCGCCGGTGGGAGTGCTGGCCCTAGTGCTGGGGCTGTTCCTGCTGATGGAGATCAAGTCAGAGCGGGTGGGCGACCCGGAGGCGTTGTCGACCCGGGTGCAGTCGGAGGTCTACGCGTTGCCGCCCTTGCCGACGATGCGTTCGATCCGCCGGCGCGCCGACGACGATGCCGACGACCAGATCGAGCAGTTCATCCAGCGGCTGGACCACCTGCGGTTCGCGGTGTGCGGCAGCCCGGACGCGGTCGAGAAGGGGCGGTGCGTGCTGATCACCAGCGCGATCGGCGGCGAGGGGAAGACGACGCTGGCGGCGCAGCTCGCGGCGAGGTGCGGCAACGCGGGGATGTCGACGCTTCTGATCGACGCGGACCTGCGGCGGACCGGGCTCTGCTCGCTCCTGGACGTGGCGGAGGGCCCGGGCCTCAGCGACGCGCTCCTGAACGACGAGCCGGCGCCGACGGAGCTGGTGGTCCCCGTGCAGGGGGGCACGTTTCACCTGTTGCCGGCCGGCACGCCGACGCCCGACACCAGCCGGGTGCTCCAGAACCGCAAGCTCGGCCTTCTGATCGCGCAATTCCGCCAGATCTACGATCTGGTCATCATCGACTCGCCGCCGGTGCTGCCCGTCCCGGATGCCCTGATCCTGGGCCGCTGGGCCGACGGCGCGGTGCTGGCGGTCCGGTACGACATCAGCCGGTTCCCCCAGGTCGAGCGGGCGCGTCGGCAGCTCGACGGCGCGGGGGTTGCCGTGCTGGGGACCGTGATCAACGGCATGAAGAACTCCGACTCCTACTATGGGCGATACAGCTACGGCCGGCGCCGGTCTCCACAGGCCGATCCCCCCGCCGCGCTCTAGAATGATCCCAGGACGACGGCCTGCGCGGCCGCTCGTTGGGTATCGCCGACCCCCGGCGCCGCGGGGACTTGACATCGCATTCCATCAGACCGGGCCGGGCGTCTCGTGCGCCCTGGCCCGGACCCCAGATCGCCCCGATCGCCCTCATCCTCGCCGGTTGCCCGATCCAGGCGCAACCCACGGGGACGGAGTCCGCGCGGCGATGACCTGGCTGAGTTTCAAGCCGGCCGCGCGCGGCAAGCCCGCCTGTCATGGAGACCTCGACGATGCCCATGGTCGACCGACTGATGCCCTCCGCGCCTGCCGGCGAGCCGCCCGCCGCGTGGGGCTCGAGCGGGTCGCGAGACTGGTGGGTGGCGCTGGGTGTCGCCAGCGCTCTGCTGGCCCTCAGCTACGCGCCCAATTTTGTCGAGCTCTTTCGGATCTGGGGCGAGGACGAGAACTACACGCACGGATTCCTCGTGATCCCCATCGCCGCGTATATTCTCTGGCAGCGAATGACCGAGAACCCCTGGACCGAGCCGTGCGGGGTAGGCAGATCGGCCTGGTGGGGATGGGGCCTGCTCCTGCTGGTTCTGGTCCTGCGGACCTTCGCTTACGAGTGGAGCTACCAGTGGGTGGAGACGGTCACGCTGATACCGGCGATCGGCTGCCTGGCGTGGGCCTTCGGCGGCTGGCAGCTCCTGTACAGGGCCGGTCCGGCCATCCTCTTCCTGGTCTTCATGCTGCCACTGCCAAGGCAGGTCAACGATTCTGTGACACTGCCGCTCCAGCGGCTGGCGGCGACCGGCAGCTACATTTTCTTGCAGATCTCGGGATTCTGGGTGGTCCAGCAAGGGAACGTCCTGGCCCTGACCACGCCGTTCGGCCTGAGGCCGCTCGACGTGGCCCAGGCGTGCAGCGGGCTGAAGATGCTGATGACCCTGGCCGCGACGGTCACCGCCACAGTCATGCTGATCCCGATGCCGATGTGGAAGCGGGTTGTCGTGCTGCTCAGCGCCGTGCCGATCGCGCTGGTCAGCAACATGGTCCGGATCGTGGTTACGGCATGGTGCTATTACTACGTCGAGGGGGACAAGGGACTGCACTGGGCGCACGACATCGTGGGCTGGATGATGATGCCGCTGGCGCTGGTCCTGGTGGGGCTGGAGCTGCTCGTTCTGTCGTGGCTGGTCCCCGAGACGACCGAGGCCGAGCGGGCCCAAGAGCGGGTGATCTTGCCGCTGCTGGAGATGTCCAGGAAGGGAGCCACCGGCCCGACGGGGCGAAGCTCTTGAGTCGCCCCGCGCGCCGGCCGGCGGCGCCACCCCCTCACTGGCGGTTCGCACCGAGGCTCGCCGGACCTTGCATCCAGGTGTGGCCGAGCCCGGATGCCCACGTTCGCCGGTTGCCGGCGGCGGGCCGCCGGCGATGAGCGGCCGAATCGAGCGGGTCGCGGCCTTCCTCGTGCCCGCGCCCCGGGGCCTCGAGCCGGCGCTCTGGACGCACCCCGGGCAGGGCCGGTCGCTGCTGGACGGTTGGGCCGACATCCTGGCGGAAGCGGGGATCGTGACGGCCCGCGCCTTCGCGGCGGCCGGGGCCGAGCCATTGCGTCCGCTCGCCGAGCGCGAGGGCCTCCGCATCGTGGCGGCGCGGGCATCCGGTGGACCGGCGGCCGACGCGGACCTGGCGGATTCAGCCGACGCGGTCGTCGTCGTGCCGGTCGACGGCTACAGCGACGTCGACCTGCGACCGCTGCTCGGATTCCACCGTCGGCACGGCAGCCCGATGTCGCAGGCGTGGTACGGGTCGGGGCCCGAGTCGCGGCCGGGCCCAATCGTGGCGGACGCATCGGCATTCCGCGAGCTCGCCGCGTGCGACGATATCGGCGCCGGGCCGGCCTCAGCCGGCCTGGTCCGGATGCCGGCGTGGACCTGGGGCGGCTATCATCGCGAGGTCGCGACGCCAGGAGATTTGACATGGGCCGCAAAGGAAGCGGCCGGGTTCCTGCCGCCTCGCCGCCTCGGCGCGCAACGGGCGGCGGTCTTTCTCGACCGCGATGGCACGATCATCGAGGACGTGCCTTACCTGGCAGATCCGGCGGGCATTCGGTTCCTGCCTGGCGCGGCCAAGTCCCTGGCGCGACTGCGGCGCGCCGGCTTCGCCCGCGTGCTGGCGACCAACCAGTCGGGGATCGGCCGGGGCCGGTTCACCGAGGCGAGGCTGGCGGAGATCCACGCCGAACTCGAAACCCGGCTGGCGGCCGTTGGCGCGTCGCTTGACGCGATCTACCACTGCCCGGCCGCCCCGCCTGAAGACGGCGAACCCGACTGTCCCGACCGCAAGCCGGCCCCGGGGCTGTTGCTCCGCGGGACCCGTGACCTGGGAATCGATCTGGCCGCTTCCTGGATGGTCGGCGACAAGATGAGCGACGTCGAGGCTGGCCTGGCCGCCGGGTGTCGCAGCATCCTGCTGCACCCGGGCGGCGACCTGGACCCCGCGGCCGAGGCAACAACCTACCGGACCGCGCCGGACATCGTGGCAGCCGTCGAGCTGGTCCTGGCCGAGGGGCGTTCATGAAGGTCATCGCCTACGTCCTGCCCACCTACCCAATGCCCAGCCAGACGTTCATTCGCCGCGAGATCGCGGCGATGGAGGCGCGGGGCTGGACGGTCCACCGGCTCGCCATGCGTCGGTTCGGCCGCGAGCTGGCCGAGGCGGCCGACCGCGTCGAGGAGGGACGGACCGAGTACGTGCTGGAAGCGGGTCCCATCGCGCTGGTATCGGCGTTTTGGGGCGAGGCGCTGACCCGGCCCAGGGCCTGGGCGCGGACGATGGCGACGGCCGCTCGGATGGGACGGCGGTCGGAGAAGGGGCTGTTCCGGCACCTGGTCTACCTGGTCGAGGCGTGCTACCTCCGCCGAAGGCTGGCCCGCTGCCGCGCGGATCACGTGCATGTCCACTTCGGCACCAACGCCGCAACGGTGGCGATGCTGTGCCGCCTGCTGGGCGGCCCGCCGTACAGCATGACGATCCACGGGCCCGAGGAGTTCGACGCGCCCGGGCCGCTGGCCCTGGGCGAGAAGGTACGCCACGCGGCGTTCGTCGTGGCGATCAGTCACTTCACCCGCAGCCAGCTCCTCCGGTGGGCGTCGGCGGCGGACTGGCCCCGGATTCACGTGGTCCGTTGCGGCCTGGACGAGGTCTTCCTGGGGGCGCCCGGCACGCCGGTAACCGCGCGGCCCCGGCTGGTGTCGGTGGGCCGGCTGGCCGAGCAGAAGGGGCAACTCCTCCTGGTCGAGGCGGCGGCGCGACTGCGGGAGCGAGTGCCGGACTTCGAGCTGATCCTCGTCGGCGACGGGCCGCTCCGCGACGAGCTGGAGGCGCGGATCGCCCGGCTGGGGCTGGAGGACCGGGTGCGGATCACCGGGTTCCTGGACAACCAGGCCGTCCGCCGCGAGCTGGAGGCCGCGCGTGCCCTGGTGCTGCCCAGCTTCGCCGAGGGGCTGCCGGTGGTGATCATGGAGGCCCTGGCGCTGGGCCGGCCGGTGATCGCGACCTTCATCGCGGGCGTCCCCGAGCTGGTCGAGCCGGGCCAGAGCGGCTGGCTGGTCCCGGCCGGCGCCGTCGAGCCGCTGATCGAGGCCATGGCCGAGGCGCTGACGGCCGACCCTCGGGAGCTGGACGCGATGGGCCGGGCCGGCGCCGTCCGGGCCTCGGCCCAGCACGACGCGGCCGTCGAGGCCGCCAAACTGGCGGCCCTGCTCGGTGAACCGGACGCCGACACGGCGGAAGGACGGCCGACGCGGCCGGGTGCCAGCCTCCAGGGTGCGGCCGCCGGCTGAGTATTCCGATAACCAGGGGAATATTCACAGCGGACCGGATGGGCCGCTTGCCGTCCTTCGGTCCCGTTGACAAGATGTCTCTCTATGAGCCACAATCCCGCGCCCCGGTACTTCGTGACGGGCGGAGCCGGCTTCATCGGCGCCCATCTCGTCAACCACCTGATCGACGCAACCTCTTCCGAAGTCACGGTCTTTGACAATTTCTCCACCGGTCGACGGTGGGCCTTCTTCCAGCGGATCCACGACCCGAGGTTGAGGATCATCGAGGCCGACGCGCGCGACCAGACCGCTGTCGTCGAGGCAGTCGCCGGCCATGACGTCGTGTATCACCTGGCGGCGAACTCCGACATTGCCCGCGCGGCGGCCGAGCCCGAGATCGACTTCGTCAACGGCACGCTGCTGACGCACAACGTCCTCGAGGCGATGCGGCGCACCGGGGTGAAGCGGATCCTGTTCACCTCGGGCAGCGGCGTTTATGGCGAGGTCCCGCCGGTACCGATCGCCGAGGAATATCCCCGGATGATCCCGATCTCGACGTACGGGGCCTGCAAGCTGGCTGGCGAGTCGCTGATCAGCGCGTACTCCCACCTGTTCGAGATCACCGGCACCGTCTTCCGTTTCGCCAACGTCGTCGGCCCGCACCAGACGCACGGGGTCGCCTACGACTTCCTTCGCCGGCTGGCCCGAGACCCGACGCGGTTGAAGATCTTCGGCGACGGCCGGCAGACCAAGCCGTACATCCACGTCGACGACGTGCTGACCGCGTTCCGGCTGATGGAGCGGGAGCAGTCCGGCGGATACGACGTGTTCAACGTGGGGACCGAGGACTCGCTGACGGTCTCTGAGATCGCCGGGATCGTCGCCGAGCGGATGGGGCTATCCGGCGTCCGGCACGAGTACACCGGAGGCTCGCGCGGCTGGAAGGCCGATGTGCCGGTCTACAAGCTCGACACGAGAAAGGTTCGCGGCCGCGGCTGGTCCAGCCGGCGCAATTCGCGCGAGGCCGTGACGGCCGCCGTGGACGCCATGCTCCGCGACCTGAAGGCCGGGCACATCACGCCCGAGGTTTGAGAGCTTGTGAAGAAATCGACCTCAAAGAACGAATAGGAGAGAGCAAATCGGTGCCAGCACTGGCTCGGTCCAGCCTGATGCGGCTTCGCTCTCGGCTTCCTGCTCTTTTCCTGCGATTCTTTCACATCCTCTGAGTGATCGCCGCCCTCGCCGGCGGCGGATGCGGGTCGGGCGCGGCCGGTCCTCGACACGCCCCGGGCTTCAACGAGGAATGGGGACGGATCTCCGACGGGATCGCGAGTCGCCCGACGCGCGGCCCCCCGGGAACACGAGGCGAGGGAAGGGAACGATGACGGAAAAACTGCTCGGCGACGGCGTCAAGAAGGTCTTCCTCACCGGTGGGGCGGGGTTCATCGGCAGCCACGTCGTGGACATGCTGATCCCCCAGGGCTACGAGGTGACCGTCTACGACAACCTGTCCAACGGCCGCCGCGAGTTCATCGAACACCACCAGGGCAAGCCCGGCTTCCGGTTCGTCGAGGCGGACATCGTTGACAACGACCAGATGGCCGCCGCGATGCAGGGCCATGACCTGGTCTGGCACCTCGCGGCCAACACCGATATCATCGGCGGCGTCGAGCAGCCGCGGCGCGACCTGCGTGACTGCGTGATGGGGACATTCAACGTCCTCGAGGCCATGCGGCGCACGGGGATCGTGCCGGTCATTTTCTCGTCAACCGGGGCCGTCTACGGCGACCTCTGCCGCGAGGTGGCACGGTCGGAGTCGGACGGCCCGCTCCTGGCGATGTCGACCTACGCGGCCGGGAAGATCGGCAGCGAGGCGTTCATCTCGGCGTTCTGCAATCTGTACGGGCTGCGGGGCTGGATGTTCCGGTTCGGCAACGTCATCGGTGCCCGGATGACCCACGGGGTGATCTTCGACTTCATCAACCGGCTCCGCAAGGACCCGAGCGAGCTCCTGATCCGCGGCGACGGTACGCAGGAGAAAAATTACTTCCTGGTCGAGGAGTGCATCGAGGGAATGGCCTATTCCTACCGGCACATCCCGATGACCGAGGACAGGCCGTGCGACGTGTTCAACCTGGGGACGGGGTCGGTCTCGCGGGTGGTGAACATCGCGGCGATCGTCAAGGAGGAGATGGAGCTGCCCAACGCCCGAATCCGGATCGAGGGAACGAAGCGTGCCTGGCCGGGCGACCAGCCGAAGGTGCACATCACCGTCGACCGGATGACCGGGCTGGGCTGGTCGACGCGGCGAACATCGGACGAGGCGGTGCGGATCGCCGTGCGGCGAATGCTGGGCAAGGAATAGCCCCGCTTCGCCGTCCGTTACCGCGTTTCGACCCCAACACGTTCCCGGAGGCGACCAGGCCAGACAAATCCCGCATTTCTCCCCTGCGGAATTCCGATAATAAGGGAGACACTGGGGGCACGAATTAGCCCGGAATCGCTGGAAGTAGGGGATCCGACCGCAGGACGCTGGATCCGAATATCCCGGGGGAGATCGCTGACATGGATGTCTGCATCATCGGCCTGTGGCATCAGGGAATTGTGGGGGCGGCCTGCCTGACCGACCTGGGCTGCCGCGTGATCGCGGCCGACCACGATGCGAGCAAGGTCGCCCGGCTGAGCGAGGGGCACGCTCCGATTTACGAGCCGGGGCTCGACGATCTGATCGTGGCGGGACTGGGCTCGGGTCGGCTGCGGTTCGACGCCGACGTGGCCGGCGCGGTTCGGGGATGCCCGTACGTCCTCGTGACGTTCGACACGCCGGTCAACGACCGCGACGAGAGCGATCTGTCGGAAGTTCTGGCCGCCGCGGAGGAGATCGCCCCGCACCTGGAAGACGGTGTGGTCCTGTACGTGACGGCGCAGGTGCCGGTGGGGACCTGCGACCAGATCGCCGAGATCGTCCGCCGGGCGAACCCGTCGCTGCGGTTCGGGATCGCCTACAGCCCCGAGAACCTCCGGCTGGGCCAGGCGATCGATCGGTTCCTGCACCCACCCCTGCCGGTGGTGGGGAGCGACGACCCGTCGACGTTCGAGCGGCTCGAGCCGTTGCTGTCGCTCCTGGGCGTGGAGTGGGTGCGGGTGGGGTTGCGAACGGCCGAGATGACCAAGCACGCGCTGAACGCGTTTCTGGCCACGTCGATCTGCTTCGCCAACGAGCTGGGGAACCTGTGCGACGAGGTGGGCGCCGACGGCCGGCAGATCGCCGAGGTGCTGAAGATGGAGCCGCGGGTGGGACCCAAGGCGATGCTCTCGCCGGGGCTGGGGTTCGCGGGCGGGACGCTGGCCCGCGACATGCAGACGCTCCGGGGCCTTGGGGATCGGGCCGGGCTCGAGACGCCGCTGCTGGACGGGGCCTGGGAATCGAACGGGCGGCAGAATCAGTTGGTGGTCCGCAAGCTGAAGAAGGCGTTCGACGGCCGGGGGCTCTCCGGGGTTCGCGCGGCGGTGCTGGGGCTGACGTACAAGCCGAACACCAGCACGCTCAGGCGGTCGGCGTCGCTTGAGATCATCGGCGACATGGCCGGCGAGGGGATGATCGTCGCGGCGCATGACCCGAAGGCGGACCGCGACGAGCTGGCCGAGCGGCGGGACTTTCTATTCGCCGAGGACGTGTATGAGGCGGTCGAGGGGGCCGACGCCCTGGTGCTGATCACTCCATGGCCCGAGTACAAGTCGCTGGACTTCGCGCGGGTGCGGCGGCTGATGTCGCGGCCGATGGTGATCGACACCGCGAACCTTCTCGACGCGCGGTCGATGGAGCGGCTGGGTTTCACGTACCTGGACATCGGCCGGGGCCGCGTGGCTTGACGGCCCGCGGAGGAGTCCCGGCGAGCCCCAGGAGGAGGGCACGACCATGCGCGTCGCAATCATCGGATCGGGGCTCCAGTGTCGCCGGCGGGCGCCGGTGGTCGTCGAGAGCCAGGCGGACACGCTGGTGGCCATCGCCAGCCTGCACCGCGACCACGCCGAGGCCATCGCGTCGAAGATGGGCTGCGAGGCGACCGACGACTGGCGGTCGACCGTGACCCGCGACGACGTCGACGTCGTGGTCGTCTGCACGCCGCCTTATGTCCACGCCGAGATCGGCGTCGCAGCGCTCGAGGCGGGCAAGCACGTCCTGTGCGAGAAGCCGATGACCCGGTCGGTCGCCGACGCCGAGCGGCTGGTGGCCGCCGCGGATCGCGCCGATCGCGTGCTCAAGTGCGGCTTCAACCACCGCCATCACCCGGCGGTCTGGGAAGCCAGACGGCTGGTGGAGAAAGGGACGATCGGCAAGCCGTTGTTCGCCCGGTGCGTGTACGGCATCTGCGGCCGGCCGGGGTACGAGGACGAGTGGCGCGCCGACCCGGACCGCGCCGCCGGCGGCCAGTTCATCGAGCAGGGGACCCACGCGATCGACCTGTTTCGCTGGTTCCTCGGCGAGCTGGTCGACGTGGCCTGCATGACGGGCACCCAGTACTTCAAGGACCAGCCGCTCGAGGACAACGGGATGGCGATGTTCCGCTCGGCCGGCGGGGCGATGGCCAGCCTGCACACCAGCCTGACCCAGTGGAAGAACGCGTTCTCCTTCGAGATCTTCGGCGAGGACGGTTATCTGGGCGTCGAGGGCCTGGGTGCCAGCTACGGGACCGAGCGGCTGATCGCCGGCCGGCGCGACTTCCAGGCGCCATTCCAGGACACGATCACCGAGTACCGCGGCGGCGACATCTCGTGGCGCGAGGAGTGGAAGGAGTTCATGCGGGCGATCGTCGAGCGGCGCGAGCCGATTGGTAGCGGCCGGGACGGCCTGGCCGCGATGCGGGTCGCCCGGGCGGCGTATGGGGCCGAGGAATCCCGCACCTACGCGCGGGTCGGTTGAGCCCACCGGAGGCCGTCGCATGAGGTGCCTGGTCACCGGGGCCGCCGGGTTCATCGGCAGCCACCTCGTCGAGTTCCTGGCCGCATCGGGCCACGAGGTGACCGGGCTGGGCCGGGCCCGGACCCCGGCCCTCGACGAGGCCGGCGGGGGCTTCGACTTCACCAGCGCCGACCTGTGCGACCGGCGGGCCGTCGGGGCGGTGCTCGACGCAACGCGTCGCGAGGTCGTCTTCCACCTGGCCGCGCAGAGCTACCCCGGCCTTTCCTGGAAGGAGCCGGCCCGGACCTTCGAGGTCAACGTCCTGGCCACCATCTGGCTGTTCGACGCCATCCTCGAGCGGAGGCTCTCGCCGCGGTCCGGCATGCCCGCCGCCGCCTGCT
>JAKAUH010000903.1 GCA_021818605.1 Planctomycetota bacterium | reverse complement strand
ACAACAGCACACAGATTCTTCAATTTCAGTCATTCGCTTTCTTCTATCTGTTCGTCGGGATCGATTTCTTCACAGGCTCTCAGGGCACCGCCCTGGGATCCGGCCGGGGCAAGAGCACCGCGGTCTCCGGCCCTGGGTCTCCGGCCTTCGGTCCTTCCCTGGCTGTGGTCTTCGGTCTCAAAGCCTTGAAGCGCACGTTGGCCGGAAAGCCGAGCCGGGCTGGCGAGACGGCGTCCCCTTGGAAAGCGCGGGGAGATTCGGGTGAAATAAGTCGACGTTCGTTTCCGGCGGAACCTCGACCGGGCGGGCGGTGTGACGGACGGACGGACGGACGAAGGACCTCGCACCCTGGTGCAGGCCAGGCAAGTAGGCAGGCAGCGATCATGAGCACTCGACCCGAAGCGATCAAGTTTGCGCCGTCGATCCTGGCGGCGGACGTCTCCCGACTGGCCGAGGAAGTCGCGGCGGTCGTGGCATCGGGAGCCGACCGGATTCACGTCGACGTGATGGACGGCCACTTCGTGCCGAACCTGACGTTCGGGCCGGTGATCGTCCGCCGGCTGCGTCCGGTGTGCCCGATCCCGCTCGAGGTTCATCTGATGATCGAGGAGCCCGACCGTTACATCGAGGCGTTCGCCGAGGCCGGCGCGGATACCCTGATCGTCCACCAGGAGGGGGGCATTCACCTCAATCGCACCGTCCAGGCGATCCACGCGCTGGGCAAGCGCGCAGGCGTGGCGATCAACCCGGCGACGCCTGCATCCCTGGTCGAGGAGATCCTGCCCGACCTCGAGCTGTTGCTGGTGATGACGGTGAACCCAGGCTTCGGCGGCCAGCGGTTCCTCGCCGGCACGCTGCCGAAGCTGCGACGAGCCAGGGCCATGATCGACCAGGTTCGCCCCGACTGCGAGCTCGAGGTCGACGGCGGCATCGAGCCGCACACGATCAACCAGGTCGTCGACGCGGGCGCCACGGTGATCGTCGCGGGCTCATCCGTCTTCGGCGCCCCGGGCGGCGCCGCCGTCGGCATGGCACGGCTGCTCCAGGCGATCGAGTCGAACCGGGCCTGACCGATCCGGATCGAATTCCGAGCGAACCGCTCACGCGATCTTCACGCCCGGCGGCGATTCCCGCCAGCGCTCCACTCGGCCCTTCTGATCCTCGGGCAGGCCGATGTGCAGGGCCCTGAGGTTCGGCAGCGCTCGCAGCCGCGCGACACCCTCATCCGTCACGCGGCAACCGTCGCCGAGGTCGAGGTCGAGGCGCTCGAGCGCGCCGAGCTTCCGCAGCGACGCGAGCCCGGCGTCGGTGATGCCCTCATAATTCCCGTCGAGCGACAGCACCCTGAGGCGGCTCAGCCCCGCGAGCGCGGCGAGTCCGCGGTCGGAGAAGCCCTCGCCGCCGAGACCGGCCCGTTGATGAACTCCCAGTCATGGTGCACGAACCCGCCGAAGGGCTGGAGCGCCGCGACCGCCTCGCGCTGCCGCCGCGCCCGGTTGACGACCCAGCCCAGCCAGAAGCCGAGAATCAGGATGAGCCATAGCAGCCCGCGCAGGCTGATCGTCTTCCAGCGCGGCCTGGGAGCTTTCGGAGTTTCCACGGGGCCGCCGTGCATCAGGCATCCGCTCGTTGATTGATTCAATGAGGCCACATCCCTGGGCCTCAGCATACGACGGCCCCGCCGCGCCGGCAACGGCGGGGTCGCGCGGGCGCGCCCGTCGTCCCGGTTCCACCGGAGACGCCGCCGCGCGCCGGATCAATCAATTCGCCGGTGCCTGGGGGATGCTCACCATCCAGCCGACGCCGAAGCGGTCGGTAACCATCCCGAAGCAGGGGGACCAGAACGTCGAGGAGATCGGCATGTCGATGTGTCCGCCGTCGGCGAGGGCGTCGAAGGCTCGCCGGGCATCCGCCTCCGTCGGGACGGTCAGCGCGAGCCGGATCCCATCGAATTTCGAGCTGGCATCGCAACCGTCGGACGCCATCAGCAGTTCGCCGCCGACGCTGAACGAGGCGTGCATGATCTTCTTCTCGAACCCCGGAGCCAGCCGGCCGGGAGGGATCGGCATCGGGCATTCGTCATAGCGCATCACCGTCTTGACTTCGGCGCCCAGAGCCTTGCTGTAGAACTCCAGGGCTTCGTCGCAACGACCGCTGAAATCCAGGTACGGGGTGATCGTCGTGCCAGCCATGATTTCTCCTCGCCTTCTTCCTGAGGGTTTCAGCCATCTCTCGCGGCGGCACCCGGCCGCCCTTCGACTCGTTCGACATCTCGTCGATCGAGGGCGGCGGGAATCGACAGGGTCTCGAAAGTTTTTCAGGACGATCCCTTCACGCCGGACAGGTCAAAGAGCGGCCGGACCTCGACGGCACCCGCGCGTGCCCCGGGGTGCTGGGCCGCGAAGCGCAGGGCCGTGTCGCGGTCCTCAGCCAGGATGAGGTAAAAGCCGCCCAGGACCTCGCGGGTCTCGGCGAACGGGCCGTCGGTGACGATCCTGCGGCCGTTGCGCACGCGAATGCATGTCGCGGTCTCGGCCGGGTACAGCGGCGAGGCACCAAGATATCGCCCCTCGTCCGCGAGCTGACGTGCGAGCCCCAGGCCCTCCTTCCGAGCCGCGTCAACCGCCTCGGGCCCGGCAGCCTGCCAGGCGGCCTCGTCGTCGTAGCAGAGGAGCAGGAACGCGGTGCGCGAGCCGTCCCCGGTGTCGCCCAGCATCGGGCGATCGGGCGGCAGCCCCTCCAGCGGCACCAGCGGGCGGATCTCGACGGTCCCCTTCCGGGCGGGCGGTAAACGGCCCGCGACCGCGATCGCCTCGTCGAGGTCGGGCAGGTCGACCAGGTAGTAGCCGCCCAGGGCCTCGGTCGTCTCGGCGAACGGGCCGTCGGTGACGAGCGCCTGGCCGTCGCGCACCTGGATGGTCGCCGCGGTCGCGACCGGCTGGAGCGGCGATGCGCCCAGAAAAACCCCGCGGGCCGCCAGCTCGTCGCAGACGACCATCGAGTCGGCCATGCAGGCCCGGCGCTCGTCGTCGGTCCAGGCATCCTCGGCGCCATAGATCAGCATCATGTATTTCATCACTTCCTCCGGCGGATGAAGCTTCACCCTGGGGTCGATCGCCGACACTCGCTCACGCCCCGCACTCCGCGGCGGCGTCGAGCGCTCGGATGTCCAGCTTCGACATCTGCATCAGGGCGTCCATCACGCGCTTCGCGCACGCCCGGTCCGCGCCGGAGAGCAGCTCCACCAGCCGACTCGGTACGATCTGCCACGACAGCCCAAAGCGATCCTTGAGCCAGCCGCATGGACCCGGCGAGCCGCCCGCCGAGAGCTTCTCCCACAGCTCGTCCACCTCCTCCTGCGTCCGGCAGTCCACCGACAATGACACGGCCTCGCTGAGCTGATGCGCCGGCCCGCCGTTCAGGGCGAGGAACTCCGTGCCGGCCAGCCGGAAGGCGACGACCAGCGGCCGGCCGTTCGGGCCCGGGGTCATCCCCGTGATGGCGGAGTCCAGCTCCTGGAAGACCGAGACGTAGAACTCAGCGGCCTCGTGGGCGTTCGCGTCGAACCACAGGAAGGTCCGGATCTTCTGGCGGGCCATGAGGTTTCCTCGTCGACAAAGTGTTCCGTGCCGGGCTCACCCGGCCTGAGCGTCACGCTTTCTGCCCATGGTCGAACGGCTCGGACGTGGATCGACAGGCCCCGCGGGATTCCTGAAGCTTACGGCGCCCCGCTCGGGGATTCGGCCGTGAGGCCCGCCGCAGCCTCGATCCGGTCGCGGCGGTGCTGGAGGTAGACCGCAATCGGGCGGTCGGCCGGAATGAAATGTTCGCCGATATCGAGGTCGCCCACCCGCGGCGATTGCGAACGGATCACCGCGTAGTCCTCGGCCAGAATACGCAGATTGTAAAAGCTGCCGAGGCGCCCGACCAGGCGGACCAGAACCGCGGGCAGGCTCGTCTTGACATAGCTGCGCAGGTAGTTGACGCAGCGCCCTTCCTCGACCGGGGCGACCACGTTGACGATCCGGAATCCGTCGGCGATCCGGAGCATCCAGGCGTTCGGGAAGCGGAACTCGACTGAGGGGGGCTTCTCGGGCGGCGGGAGCTGCGTCGGCCGCGCCGCCGGCAGGCCCTCGTCCGGCTGGTTGGTGACCCAGACGCGGATCGTGTCGTCTTCCAGCGTCGTGAATGGCCCGTTGACGAGCGTCTTCCCGTTGCGGCCGATCGTCCGGGCGTGGACGAACGGCAGGTGGCTGACGTCGAGCAGACCCTCGATCGCGCGCGACATGTCGACGTCCCACTCCTTGCTGGTCGAGGCGTAGGCGAAGCTCTCCAGATCGGAGAACCACGGGATCGGCGGATACTCGTCGCGCGGGAGGCCATGCCAGACCCAGACGAACCCGTGGGCCTCCTGCGCGGGGTAGACCCGGCACTGGAACACCCGGGGAACGTGCGCGGCCCGCCCATTCGCCGGGATGAACTGACAGGCCCCGTCGCCGTCGTACTGGAATCCGTGAAACGGGCACTGGAGCCGTCCGGCCACGATCTTGCCGAGGCTCAACTGACTGCTTCGATGCGGGCATCGATCCTTCAAAACCGAGAGCCGGCCCTGGCCGTCCCGAGATCGGA
>JAKAUH010000615.1 GCA_021818605.1 Planctomycetota bacterium | reverse complement strand
GAAAGCGGCCGCGTCCCGCGAAGGGCGTTCGTGAATGCTTGAGCCGGATGAGGGGCAACTCTCAAGTCCGGTTCTTAGGGGGCGGGGAGGTAGCAATACCTCCCTGCTACCCGACTTTCGGTAAATCTCGGGGCAAACCGGCCCGGGACCGCATCTCCTGCGAGGAATGGCAGGCGACCGGACTGCACACCAGCATGCATCGGCCGGTGGCACATGCCCGACCCTGTTAATGGTGGGGCGAAGACCGATCCTAAATGCTCCTGCTCATGCTCGCGTCGATGCAATTTTCGGTCAAGGATGGTTCCGGGCCGGGGTCATCGGGCGAATAGGGGTTGGGCGGACCCGGGAAATCGCGGGAACGAACCCAACTGCCAGAATGGCAGAAGCCCGGATGGGGAAGTTCGGGAGCCGAAAGCGCGTGACGAGGGTTCGTAAGCACCCTCGAAATCGCGCGAACGAACCCAACCGCCAGAATGACAGGGGTTCGGAGGGAGTTCGGCGCCGAAACGCGAGGAACGAACCCAACGGGGTCGGTCTTTCGGAGGGGCAAGGAGCGAGTGGCCAGGCGGCTGGGCCGAGGCCCGCCGTCCCCGGCCACCGACCCGCCCGGCGCGGGTCTCATGGCCTGCCGCGGCCGGGACCGGAGTCTCCCGGTCCGTCTTCCTCGCTGCTTGCTCCTCGCTCCTCGTCACGATGCGGTAGAATGGCAGCCGTCGCACGGGCGCTCGCGGGCGCGCATCCATCGACTGAGCCCTGACGCTTCGTCCCTTCGACCGACCCCCCGAAACACAGGTCCTGCCATGCCGATCGCCTGGGCCGCCGCGATGCTCGTGGGCCTCACCCTTCCCTTCCCACCCCCGATCGAGGGACGCTCGTGGGAGGACGAGGTCGTGTACGTGGTGATCGTCGAGCGGTTCGCCGACGGGGATCCGGCGAACAACGTGATGGCGCGCCAATATAATAAGGACTGGGCCCGCTACGAAGGGGGCTTCCGCGGCGGCGACCTCAAGGGGGTGATCGACCACCTGGATGACCTGGACGAGCTGGGCGTCACGGCGATCTTGCTCTACCCGGTGATGCAGAACGACGAGCATCCGGTCGGTAAGTTCCTGCCGACGGGGTATCGGCCAAAGGATTATGAGCGGGTCGACCGCAACTTCGGCGACCTGGCGATGCTGCAATCGCTGATCGACGCGGCCCACGCGCGCGGGATCAAGGTGATCCTCGACATGCCGATCGTCCTGCCGGGGTTCGAGCACCCATTCCAGACCGACCCGGCGCGGAAGGACTGGTTCGGCGAGCCGACGGCATACGGCGTCCGGCGGTGGAAGGTCCAGAACCGACAGGTCGCGGACTACATCATCGGCGTGGCCCGGCGGTGGAAGGAACGATCCGGCTGCGACGGTTTCCGCATCGACTCGGCGCACCTTCAGCCGCCCGCGTTCTGGAAGCGGTTCGTCGCCGAGGTGAAGTCGGCCCCGCGGCGCGAGCGCGGGGGCGGGCGCGACGACGAGCCCGGGCGCCATCGCGGAGAGTTTCTGATCCTCGCCGAGTTGGCGGTCAACCCTCGGCAGATCGGGCGGGTTGTGAGCGAGTGCGGCTTCGACGGAGCGTATGACTTCAGCAGCCTGGCCTGCCGCGACGTGTTCGGCAAGACCAAGGGACGGGACGTGGGGATGCTCTCGTTCGTCAACCGCGAGGCGCATCAGTTCTACCCGGCGCCCAGGCGAATGATGGCGGAGGTCGACAATTACGAGGATGCCTTCGCGGCGATGGCCGACGAGCCGAAGGCGGCCAGGACGGCGCTGGCGCTCACCTATATCCTCACGCTGGACCGCGTGCCGCTGCTGTACCCCGGCGACGAGTTGGGGGTCGCGATCCGGGAGGTCGGCGGGGCCTTCCCGCCCGGGAACGGCCGGCGGGACTCACCGGTGCGGAAGCAGGTCCAGGCGCTGATCGCCCTGCGACGGCGCGAGCGGGTCCTGCGACGGGGAGCGTTCACCGAGGTCCTCGCCCGGGATGGGCTCTACGCGTTCCTCCGCGCGGATGGCAACGACCGCGTCCTCGTGATTCTGAACGCGACGGACCGGGCGCGACAGTTCGCCGCGCCGATCGGCGGGATCGCGTGGGACGCGTGCCGGCTGGACGACCTGCTCGCCGGGGGCGTCGCGCGGCCGGCCAGGAGCAAGGCGAGCGTCGAGGTGAAGGCGCTGGGCGCCCGGGCCCTCAGGGTGCGGCCGGCCCAGGGGCGCTGAGTGAGCTGCAGAGGCAGAGGCAGGACCGGCGCGGCCGCGGTGATTCGTTGGGAACCAATTCGAAAACAAATCCCGTCGCGGCGCGGGAATCTTCGAAGAATCCCACATCACGGCGCGGGAATCTTCGAAGCAGCCGGGGATTCTTCGAAGAATGCGGGTCCGACCGGGACCGCCCGGGGAGGTCAGGCTTTCCAGCCTGGCGCGGGACCGGCCCGACCCGGATTCAGGCAGGAAAACCTGACCGACTTTGGAGGTCCGACTTCGCTTGCTCGAAGGGCTTCCAGGGCCCGGGGTTGAAGAACCCGACACCTGCTTGAGCTGGCCGACCGCGACCCGTACCTTGAGCGGGCTTCCCACCGCCCGGTACAATTCGAGGATCGACCGAGTCGGTCGACGGAAATGCCCGGCCCCGATTCGATGCGGCGACGCGGTGACTGGTCTGGACCGACTGAACTGGCAGGTTGGCGGATGTGAGGGAGGTGACCCTTGAGCGGCGGCACTTGGACCGGGACCGACGTGACACTGTGCACGCACCGCGACCGGCTGGTGGAGACCTTGCGGGGATACGGCCGCGTGGCGGTGGCCTACTCGGGCGGGGTCGATAGCACGGTCGTTGCCCAGGCCGCGTACGAGGCGCTGGGAGACGCGGCAATCGCCGTGACGGCGGTGTCCGACAGCCTGGCCGCCGGCGAGTTGGACGAGGCCCAGGAGTTGGCCCGCCGGATCGGTATCCGCCATCGCGTGATCCGCACCGAGGAGTTCGCGGACCCCAACTACCTGCGCAATCAGCCCGATCGCTGCTACTTCTGCAAGAGCGAGCTGTACGGCCGGCTCTCGGAGCTGCTGGGCGACCTGGGGGTGGATGTGATCGCCTCGGGGGCCAACACGGACGATCTGGGCGACCACCGGCCGGGCATGCGCGCGGCGGCCGAGAACGGCGTGCGGCACCCGCTGCAGGAATGCAGCCTGGGCAAGCCCGAGGTCCGGGCCCTCGCACTGGCCTGGGGCCTGCCGACCTGGGACAAGCCGGCGACACCGTGTCTCTCCAGCCGGATCGCCTACGGCGAGGAAGTCAGTCCCGAGCGGGTGCGGATGATCGACCAGGCCGAGCAGTGGCTCCGGCTCAGGGGGCTGAGGATCCTGCGGGTCCGCTACCATAAGGGCGACCTGGCCCGCATCGAGGTCCCCCTCGACGACCTGCCGCGGCTGGTCGACCTGCAGCTCCGCGGCGAGCTCATCGCCGCCTTCCGCGCCGTCGGCTTCAAGTTCGTCACCCTCGACCTCGAAGGCTTCCGATCGGGGAGCTTCAATACGGCCTTGCCCAATGTCGTTCCGCTGGAGAGCTTGCGACTGAATAGTCATTAGTCCTTGGTCGGTTGCCGGTTGTCCGTTGTCCGTGCCGGAGTCACCACTCTTCCCTTTGCTCGTTCCGTCTGTGGGCCATGACCTGGTCATTTCGGGTAGACCCCGGAGGTCCGCTTCAGCGAACCAATGACCAATGACCAATGACCAATCAAATGTCCCAGGTCACCTGCCGCTGCGGCGAAGTCATCAACGTGTCATCCGGGGCCGGTCCTGAGCGGATCGACTGCCCGAGGTGCGGATCGCGGATCCGGCTGAAGCGGCGGAGCGCGCCGTCGCCGTCGCTGGCCGCGGTGAGCGGCGACTCGGACGACGACGGCTTCATCCGGTTCCACTGTCCGTGCGGCCGTAGGCTGAAGGTCCGGGCGGACTCGGGTCAGGAGGAGGGGAAATGCCCCGACTGCGGCCGGGTCGTGCCGGTGCCCGAATCCTCCACGACGCGACAGCGGTCACGCGGCGGGCCGCTGGCGGATCCCGACGCGAGGACCGACGAGCTCGACCCCGAGGAAGTCGCCCGGCTGCAGGAGTGGACCATGCGCCACACCGGCCGGAACCCCGGCGTGCCGGGCGGAGCGGACGCCACGCCGACCGGCATGCCCGCCATCCGCGTCGGGGCGTCCCCGCCGCCCGCGGGAGCCGGCCCGGGACCGTCGATGACTTCATTCGAGGCGGGGCTGCGCGTCTGCCCTGGCTGCGGCAAGCCCGTGCACCTCGGCGCCTCCAACTGCCGCGAGTGCGGCGCGGCCGTCCCGCGGCGGTGAACCGGCCAGCGAGCGAACGGTAGGACCAGGGCCGAGCATCTGTCGACCCGGCCTGGCTCGGAGGGTACGCCATGAGCACCGTCGAGCAGCGGACTTCATCGCGAGCCGCGACAACAACAACGACCAGCGCTCTCCTGGCCGACGGTCAGCGGATGGACAGCACCGAGTTCCTATGCCGGTACGAGCGGACGCCCGCCGGTTTCACGGCCGAGCTGATCGGAGGAGTCGTCCATGTGGCCAGTCCAGCTGGTCGC
>JAKAUH010000216.1 GCA_021818605.1 Planctomycetota bacterium | reverse complement strand
ACCGGATCGGTCCCGGCTGGATTTCTCGAATCACGGGATGCCCGTCGATGCCCAGGGCTGGGGCCGCGAGGTCGTTACGACGGGCTACGGCGATCTCCAGGGCCCAATCCTCTTTGAGGACCTCTGGTATACCAACACGTTCGCGGGCACTTCGAGCGCCTCGCCGATCGTCGTGGGTGCGCTGGCGTGTCTCCAGGGCGCCCTCAAGGCCGCTGGCCGTCCGCTGCTCACCTCAACGCAGGCCCGCGAGCTCCTACGCAGCACCGGCACGCCGCAGGCCCGAAGAGACGGGCAGAAAACTCTCGAACGGATCGGCACCCGACCGGACCTCCAACAACTTCTGGCGGCCGTTGGCCTCGACCCGCAACCGAAGATCAAGGTCCCGACAGACCCGGTCGTCGTCGATAAGAAGCCCGACACCTCCGCCGCGGGCGAGGCCGATCAGCCCGGGCCTCGACAAACCGAGGGGGAGGACGAGCACCCCAAGGTCGAGACCTCCCTGACCAACCGGGTGGCCCAGCTCGAGGCCCGGCTCGATAAACTCGCTCAATTCATCGGGGTGAACATCTAGGGCGCCAATCGGTTGTATGGCTCACGGGCAAGAGGCGCCGGCATACCGGCCCATCGATCCGAAATCGGTCCGCCGACCCGGACCGGTCCTGTGCAGAAGGAGGCTCTGTCCCCCGGCTGGACCGGCCCGAAGTGTTCGGGGCTCCGTGCCGGTTTTTGCGTGCAGTTATGTATTGCTCTGGATTTCCCCGGACGTAGCCGGATCCGGCGTTCCAGCATCACTCAATACGCATCACCCGAAACGGTCTCTCCTCCCGCCCGCGTCGAGACTGCCCGCCAGGTGAGAAGGTTCACCGAATCCTTCATGAACGCGACGTGCCCATCGCAGAAAAGCAGGTTCACGCCGCCGGGGTGGAGGCTGCGCGCGGCCTTCCAGCCGGGGTTGTGGTAGACGATGCAATCGGGGCGGGGGGCGTTCGGTGGGAGGTAGTGGTTGTAGAGCGCGTTCTGATAGTTGCCGTCCCACCAGCTTGCGCCCCGGTTGAGCAGCCAGCCGTCGCTGGCCGAGGCGCAGCCGGCGTCCGTCAGCGGGGCGGCGGCGAGGCGGGCCATGGCGCGGTTCAAAGGGGACGGAATCGGCGTGGGGGAGGGTTGGGAATACGGGCCGGCGATGCCGAGGAGTTGCTCGGCGGCGGCCGCCGTCTGGCTCGTGCCGTCCGTGATGGCGGCGATCCGGATCGACGGGCCCAGGATGAACGCGCCGTCGGCATTTGTCGCATCCCCGCCGTTGAGCCCCGACCCGGCGCAAAAGGCGTAGTTCGTCGGGCCCGAGTCCTGCGCAGGCGGCGATGCGCCGTCGCTCGGACAGAGGAACATCTCGACCTGCGTCGCCATCGCCGTCGTGTTTGCCGGGAAGTACGGCCAGAACAGCGCGCCGCTCGCCGTCGGCTTGTGGGCGAGGGGGAAGTTGAAATTGAGCGCGTTATAGATGGTCACCTGCTCGAGGTACGGCGTCATCTGGGCGAGCACCGACCATCGGTACTGCATCGGCGACGAAGTCGGCAGTACCCCTCGGTAGGCGAAGAGAAACCCCACGGGAAAGCTCGTCCACGACGTCTCGTAATTGTGCAGCGCCAACCCGAGCTGCTTGAGGTTGTTCGTGCACTGCGCCCGCCGCGCGGCCTCGCGCACCGCCTGCACCGCGGGGAGCAGCAGCGCGATCAAAACGGCGATGATCGCGATCACCACCAGAAGCTCGATCAGCGTGAAACCGGCTCGCCTGGTGCTGGTGGGACCGGCCGGGTTGGGCATTGAGCAAACCTCCTGGACGCGACGGATCCTGGCCTGGCCGCCGGCCGGCCCGACGGACCTGGACCGCGACCGTCGGACTGGCCCCAGGCCATCTTACGGGCCGCCTGGCGCGGCGTTCAAGCCAGCCCGACTCGGGCCGGATCCGCGCGATCCGACTTCTCGCGCGTTCCGGGGAAAAAGTTGGAACAAACGGACGCCTGGCGCCTTTACTGGATCGGTGACCTCGCTCAATCGGGGAGGACGAACCTCATGATCCTGCGCCGCAATCGATCCGGACCGCCGGGGCTCCGCACGCTCTTCGACGCGGGGACCGCGGTCGGCCTGACCGACGGACAGTTGCTCGAGCGGTTCACGACCCTGCAAGGCGCCTCGGCCGAGCCGGCGTTCGCAGCGCTGGTCGAGCGGCACGGGCCGATGGTCTGGCGAGTCTGCCGCGCGATCCTCGACGACGCGCACGACGCCGAGGACGCGTTCCAGGCGACGTTCCTGATCCTCGTTCGGCGCGCCGGCTCGCTCTGGGTACGCGACTCACTCGGTCCGTGGCTGCATCGGGTCGCCAGCCGGGCCGCGATCCGCGCGCGGGTCGTGGCCGGTCGCAGGCGAGCCGCCGAGCGGGACGCCGGCGCGATGCGCGCTCAATCGACTGCATCGCGAATCGACGAGGAATGCGCCGGGGTGATCCACGCCGAGATCGACCGGCTCCCCGATCGCTACCGGCTGCCCGTGGTGCTCTGCGACATCGAGGGCCGGTCGTATGAAGACGCCGCGCGCCACCTCCGGTGCCCGGTCGGCACGCTCAAGAGCCGGCTGGCGCGGGGCCGTGAGCGGCTCAAGGTGAGTCTGGCCCGCCGCTTTCTCGCCGGCCCGGCGGCGCTGGCGGTCGCGGGGGTCGATCGCGCCGCGATCCCGGCGGCGGCTCCGTACGCGGCCGTCCGGTCCACGATTCGCGTCGCGCTCGAAGCTGCCGCACGCGGTGCGACCACGACCGGGGCCAGGACCGTTGCGCAATCCGTGACTTCACTCGTTCGGGAGATCTCCATGAGGATGTTCTGGGAATCGACGCGATCTCTGGCCGGCCTCGCGCTGGCGGCAATCATCGCGGCCGTCGGGGCCGGCCTGCTGGCCAGCGCGGCGGTCGGGCCTGGCACACCTGCGCCCGCGGCACCGCGGCGTTCCGCTCCGGCCCAGTCGCCGGTCAAAAAGCTGGTGGGCATCGTGCGCGGGCCTGACGATCAACCGATCGCCGGAGCCACGGTCATCGGCGGCGACTTCAACGACCAGTTCAACCACCGGATCGGCAAGACCGGTTCCGACGGCCGCTTCGAGCTGACTCCCGGCGGCGCCACCACGAAGCTGGAGTTCGTGATTGCTTACAAGGAAGGGCTCGCGCCGGCCAGCTTCTTACGAATCGCCATGGGCAAGGCGGATCTGGTGGACGTCGAAGTGCAGCTCAAGCTCACCCGGCCGGTGCCGTTCGTCGGGCTCGTGAAGGACCGCGACGGCCGGCCGATCGCTGGCGCACGCGTTCTCGCCCGCGACGTGCAGTACCCCGACGACAGCGGCAAGCCGCTCGTTCTCAACGTTATCGACAAGATCTTGTCGGGAACGCCGCTCGACACCGCCTTTCGTACGACGACCGACGAACAGGGCCGGTTCGTCTTTCCGAACCTTCCGCCGAACGCCGGAGTGAACCTGGTCATCACGGCACCCGGCATGGGCGAATACCAGACGATGAACCGGAAGCGGCTCGACGGCGGCTTCGGGCACCAGGGCACGGCCGAATCACCGGCCGAGATCGTCATGGCACCGGCCGCGCGGGTCGTGGGGCGAGTGGAGACTCGCCTCGTCGGCGTCAAGGTGGGCGGGTTGAAGGTCGGCATGCAGGGCTCGCGCGACTCGGGCGGGATCGAGCGAGCGGGCCGCACCGACGCCGAAGGCCGGTTCACCTTCGACGGACTGGACGAGGGGACGGCCAACATCTTCCTCGTGGACCATCCCAACGACGGACCCTGGACCTACCGGGCGGCCGTCGATGTCGTGCTGAAGACGGGCCAGACCACGGAAGTGACGATCGATTTGATCCGCGGCGTGCAGGTGGAGGGACAGGTCGTCGACGCGGGATCGGGCCGGCCGGTCGCCGAGGTCGGCGTCGGTCTCTACGGACCGATCCGCCCGAGGAGCGGCGTGGCGATCCTCGGCACAACGACGGACGACGACGGACGCTTTCGCTTTCGGCTGCCGCCGGGGGAGACGTTCTTCTATCTCACCGGTCCGGCACCGGCGAAGTACGGCGGGTTTCCCAAGGGAGACCAGACCGTCACGATCCCCGTTGACGTGCGCGAATTCACCGTCCCGGCAATCCAGATTCGTCCCCGGGGCAATCCAGGGGGATGAACGCTCCCCCGCTCGATGTACGAGAATAACGATGCCTCCGCCCGCATCCATTTCCTTGACTGCCCCGAGTCGCGCAGTATGATGAGCCCTTGGCCCGGCCGGGTCCAGTCGGCCGGGAATCGTCGCATTGTGTCGTGCTTCAAGAGTTTTCTCGCGACTTCGGTTCTCTCAACGCTCCGCGAGGCGCGCCGGGCAGATCGGTCGGAGGCGGTCGCCGTCGCGATCGCGTCCGCATTCCGTTCCCGGCACTCGCGCAGGACAAGCGAGGTGTCTGTCGTGGGCGCATCAACCGTCTCCCCGCGGGCGTCGCGTTGGATTCGCCGGCTGCGCAGGCCGGCTTTCATTCTGCTGGCGGGGCTCGCCGCCGGGCTGGTGCTGGTCCTGGGGCCCTGGCGTCCCCGCGCCTCGGCCATCGAG
>JAKAUH010000868.1 GCA_021818605.1 Planctomycetota bacterium | reverse complement strand
ATCCGGTCGTTCCGCCTGTCCTCCGCGAAATGGCCCCAGGCCACCGCGTCCGGGACCTTCGGCGGCGGCGTTGCGCAGGCCGCGGCACCCCGCGATGTCATCAGCCAGGTGGGACTGAGGATCTGGTAATGGTTCCCCTGCCCCTGCCACATCAGGTCGAGTTTGAGCGGATCGCCAGCCTTGCGGGGGCTCCAGGCCAGCAGCGAATTGGCCCGCACAGCGCAGTGCTTGACATCGACCGGTAGCGGCGATGTCTCGGGCTTGCTGATGATCGCCAGCAGCCCGGCACCCTCGAACGTGCAGTGGTCGAGCGTCACCCGGCGCGACAGGCTCGAGCCACCAAGCAGCTCCAGCCCGATCGGCCAGCCGCGCAGCTCGGCCGGCGCGCCGGTCGCGGCGGCCGTGCCGAGCCCCGGGACGATCATCGTCTGGCTAATCCTCGTGGCGGTCGTGCCATACACCCGCACCCCGATCGCCTCGTCGAAGCCCTCGATCCAGCAACGATCGAGGACCAGGCTCCCGCCGTCCATGAACAGCGCGCGGCAGCCATCGGGCCGCTGGTGGCCGACCACCTCGAAGGCGCAGCGCTCGATTTGCGCGTGGCCGGCGGCCTCGATCAGCGGGCGGCGGGTGGCCGCCGGCTTTGAGGACGAATAGCGGGCGCGGATGATCAGGCCTGAAAGCCGCAACGAGACATTCGAGCCGGTCGCCAGGAAGGGTCGGCCAGCATCCATCGGCACCTCGATGACCGGCTGACGTCCGGGTGCGGCGCGGATCTCCAGTGTGCCGCTGGCCGTGCGCACGTCGACAAGGTCGTCCGGCTTGAGCTGGAGCGGCTCGCGATTGTACAGCTCGACGTACCCATCCTTGCCGCGGCCCCGCCCCATCGCCAGCTTCACGGCCTCGACCAGGCTGCGGGCGGGAAGGTCGCCCTGGTCATCGAAATCGCGGCGATGCGACCCGACAACCAGCTTCGGCGCCAACTCGTTCTCCGGTTGCGTCGCATGCGACGACTTCTTCGTCCTGGAACCCGTCGGCGCCCCGCCCGGGTGCGTCGTCGCCGTCTTTCCGCCCGGCGTGAGGCGGCCCGTCAGCAGCAAGAGCAGGATCACGCCGGCCGCGACGGCCGCAGCCGCAACCATCGGTCCCCTCGTCGCCCACGACGAGGACGAGACCGCCTTGCCGCCGCGCGAATCCGCCCGATCCGCCACCTCTGCGGTCGCGGCGCCTGCGCCGGCAACCTTCCCTCCACGCGAGTCGGACGACCGGCGCGACCGGGGCGGCGTGCCCAGCAAGGGCTCGGTGCCAAGATCCAGGACGATCGGCAGCCCGCTCCCCTCGTGGGCGAACTCGTCACTCGGCGTCAGCGGCGGGATGCCCGCCTCATCCGCGACCGTGTCCGCTCGCGCCCGACTCGTCCTGGCGGAATCCGCCCGCGCGGCCGCCGGCACTGCCGGCACCCTGGACGCCGGACGGACGGATGCGACCACCGGGGCAACCGATGTGACCGTGGCAACCGACGCGGCCGCCGGTGCGACCGGAGGAGCCGGCTCGGCCGCCGGCCCCAGGTTCGGCTCAGGCTCCGTCGGCGATTCGCGAAGGTTGAGCACTCCATGGATCCCGCTGCCCGACGTGACACTCGCCGCCGCGGCCTCGCCGGCTCTGTTCGACTCCGCCGAGGTCGGCGCCGCCTCGCCCGACTCCGATCGCGGCGTCGGCATCGGCGGGGCAGGTGCCGGCGACGGCGACACCGCCGTTGACCCCGGCAGGTCCAGCTCGCCTCGCACGAGCGCGGGCCCGTCGTCGATGAACGGCTCGAGCGCCTGCGCGACCTGCAACGGCGTCGCGTACCGCTCCTCCGGCTGCTTCCGCATCATCGTGCCCACTATCTCGGCCAGCCCCGGCGGCAGGTTCGGCACGAGCTGCACGATCGGCGTCGGCTCAATCGCCTGGTGCGAAAAGAGCTTCTCCGGCAGGCTCGGGCTGGGAAACGGTACCTGCCCGCTCAGCATGTTGTACAGTGTGCAACCCAGCGAGTAGATGTCACTGCGAATGTCAGCCAGATGCGAGTGCCTCGCCTGCTCCGGCGCGACATAGTCAAATGTGCCCACCGTCGCCCCGTCGCGCGTGACGCGGTCGCCATCAGCCAGGTCGATCGCCAGCCCGAGGTCGGCCAGCTTCGCCACGCCGTCATGCGTCACCATGATGTTGTACGGGTTCACGTCGCGGTGGATCAGACCCTTGCGGTGCGCGTGCTCCAGCCCCAGGGCCACCTGCCGCACCAGTCGGGCCGCCGTTGCCGCCGGCATCGGCCCTTGCTTCGACAACAGCGAGCCGATCGTCCGCCCCTCGATGTACTCCATCACCAGGTAGAAACGGCCGCTCGACTCCCCGAAGTCGTACACCCGCACCAGGTTCTCGTGCTGCAACTGCGCGCCGACCCGCGCCTCCCGCTGGAACCGCGCGACTGCCCTCGGGTTGTTGATCCGCTCTGGTGCCAGGATCTTCAGCGCCACCTGCCGATTCAGTCGCGTGTCCCGCGCCAGGTAAACTCGCCCCATTCCCCCCTGGCCGATCAGCTCCAGCAGCGTGTACCGGTCGACCTGGAATCCGCTCGTCCGGCCCAGCAGAAGCTGCTGCGCCTGCCAGAGCGTCAGCGCCTTCGATTGCACCGCCTGCCGGGCCAGCCGGCGGTCAATGTGCTCCGGCGCGTCCCGCTTCGCCGGCGGGATCGCCTCCCAGCAAACCATCACCCCCTCGGCGTCCATCAAGCCGCTGAGGATGGCCGACTGCCCGAATCGCGATGCCCGGGGGTCAAGCATGGAGTATCCTAACTCGCCCCGACAACGCGGGGACAGGCACCTCGAAGTCCCGGAGCCATTCTCCGTCCTGTCAAACCTTCTAACCTGCGCCCAGCCCGCCCGATCGTCCCGACGCCGCCGACGATCCGCAGCGCGTCATTCTAGCACCTTGCCGCAGGCTCCTCAATTGGTTCATAACTATAAGTTTAACCACGGCAGGCAGCAAACGTCCACCGCGACATCATGATCCGGCTCCATCCGAGCATCCATCCTCCAGGGCCGCCGGCGCCTTCCCATTCCATCTCCGAACCTCCCCGAGCGTCCCTCGCCCGACTGCCGAACCCTTTCCGGATTTGATGGGTCCAAATCTTTCGAGCGGGACGCCGATAAAGTATACAGGGTCCGTGCGAAACGCCTGCCAACCCCTCCTCCCGACGCCGCAATCGACAAGCTGGGCTGCTGGGGTGCTCTGGCGAAGAGAAACAGTGAGATTGACCTCGATCTCCGTCCCACCAGGCGAAGACCAGGTATCCTGGAGACACTAGCTTGAGAATCCGTCAGGTCAGAGCCCGAGCCGCCTGGGTTTCCTGACTCGCATGTGTGATACCTTCTTCGCTTCGAAATGACTCATGGTTCCGTGATTGACGGCGGCCATCGACAACGCAGGCGTGTTTTCCTGCGTGACCGCCTCGAACACGTTCATCCCTCGGGATCATCCGGCCGCCCAGCACTTGCCACGAGGGCCCTCCGCCATCGCCAGCCTCTACGGACCGAACGCCGCGACTCACAACCGCCGGCCGCGGCCCTCAGGCTGCACCACGCATCAAACCTTCGACGTATTAATCGCGTAACAGGAAGAACCAGACCGGACCACACCACACCACACCACACCACACCAGACCAGGATCGGTTGAGCGCCAGGTCCAGCGGATGTCGTCGGGTCGCTCGCGCGGCGACGATGAACGGGGCATCCTGCCCGGGTCGATACCCGAGGACCGAGATGGGAGGGACGATCCACCATGGCGGGCATCATCGGGATCGGCGACTGGATCGGCAATCGGTTCCAGGTCTTCGACATCCACGAAGGCGGGATGAGCCGGGTGTACGTCGTCAACGACCACCTCGATGTCGACGGCCGTAAAATTCTCGCACTCAAGACATTGCGGGATGAGTTGTTGGGCAGCCGCATCCGAGTCAAGCGGTTCGCCGCCGAATGCCGTCTCTGGGCCCAGCTCGGCGAGCATCCGAATATCGTGCGGGCTTGCTCCGTCGAGGTGATCGAGGGGCGGCCGTACGTGGTCCTCGAGCTGGTGCAGGGCGGCGACCTTTACCGCTGGATCGGCACGCCGAGGCTCGACCTGCCGCAGGTGCTGCGGTTCGCCTATCAGTTCTGTGCGGGCCTCGAGCACGCGATGCGTCAGGGCCTGTCCTGCCACCGCGACGTCAAGCCGGGCAACTTGCTCGTCACCGAGCAGGGAATCCTCAAGATCACCGACTTCGGGCTGGCACGCGTCTGCGAGGAGATGGTGGCCGTTCGACCCGAGCTCCCGGACGGCTCGATACCCCTGGCCGAGCCCGCGACCCCGCAGCCAATCACCTGGACCGACCCCCGCGACTGCTCCGACAACCCCGGGAACCCGACGAATGACAACCGCCCGACGACATCGCACCCATCCGTGATCGCGTATGCGCCTGCTCCGGAGGCGGTCTCCGACGGCCGGCGCCGGCCCGAGGCAGCCGCCTCCTCGCGACGCGCGGACGTCTCGACCTCGACCTCGACCGCGACGGCTCCGCCCACGACCGGCGAGTACGTCTCGCCGAGGCAATCCGCC
>JAKAUH010001107.1 GCA_021818605.1 Planctomycetota bacterium | reverse complement strand
TAGCTTATGGGCATGTGCTCTCTCAATGGGGCCGGGCTGGGCGTGATGGCGTAGAGCGAGTGCGCGGGATAGCCGGCGCGATGATAGAGCACGACCTCGGCACCCGGGCAACCGGCCTGGTGCTCGGCCTGCGCGATGGCGTCGTGCAGGTAGCCCAACTGGTCGACCAGGTGCAGGGCCACAGCCTGCGAGGCGAGCATGATCCGGCCATCGGCCACGGCCTGAAGGTCGCGATCGGTCATGCCCGGCCGGCGCTGGCGGACGCGCCGGTGCAGATGCTCACGATAGGCGCCGGCCATGGATTGGAGCATCCCACGGGTGGCATCGTCGAGCGGGGCGATCACCGTGCCCATGTCAATTCGCGCGCCGGCCTTCACCGGGTCAGCAACGAGATTGAGCTGCGCCATCGCATCCTGGAGGTTGTAATGATTGAACACCGTGCCCAGCCCGCCGGTCAACCCCGTGGGGTGGGCGATGATCCAGTCGGACTCGGCGGCGAGCAGGTACGCGCCCGACGCGGCGACGTCCATCAGGCAGGCGACGACCGGCTTCCTCGCCTCGGCGCGGAATCGGCGGAGCTCCTCGGCCATCACGTCGCACGCCGTCACGCTGCCACCGGGGCTATTGATCCGCAGCACGACCGCCGCGACCGCCGGGTCCCGGGCGGCGGCCTCGAGTTTGTCGCGAAACGAGGCCAGGGGATTGTCGCCGACGGCATAAAGGCTGCCGTAGTTCTGGTTCAGCAGCACCCCGTCCACATCGACCAGCGCGATCCGCGGGCCAGCACCGGGCGCCTGGCCGGCGCGGACCACCGTGGCGACCATCTCGCCCGGGTCGGCCGCGGCGGGGAGCTTGACCTCCACCGGCGGCAGCCGGACGTCGACGGCGCCCCGGAGATTCGCATCCGCCGTGACCCCGGTATGGCCGCGGAAGGTTGCGGCGATCGGCAGGACGTGGCCGCAACCGGTCGCGGCCAGGGCCAGCAGCCCGGCGAGCCTTCGTAGCAGAAAACCCGGTCGCAGGCGGCCCTGCCGCGCGCCACCATGCCGCATCGCCGCACCTCACCTTCCCGGCTTGCCCGGACGGGACGGAGCGTCGCCCCAGCGGTGCCCATCACAGGTTTACTATCGGCCGGCGAACCGTCAAACTTGGTCGCAAAATCATCAGGACCGTCGCAGGCGGAAAGGGGCGACTCCAAATCATGAGGATCCTGACCATCGCAATCGGGCTGGGGATATTTGGCGCCTTCGCAGTCGGTGCTGCCGCGGGCGAGGGCGACAGGATCGACGCGGCCCACGCGAAGAATGCGGTCTTCGCGTGGGTCGTGCGCCAGGGGTTCACGGCCGACGGAGCGACGCTCAAGCTACCGGAACCCCGCCTGCGCGACGGCCAGCCGGCCGAGGCCCAGCGCGCGGCCCTGCGTGAGGTCGCCGGTTCGGACCGGAAGCTCGATGAGATGCTCCGCGACTCGGTGACGGCGCCTTATATCATCCGGGTGAGGGACGTGAAGGCCCGTGACGCCACGATCCACGTGGTGAGCGTCTGGTTCGTGGTGCACGCCGACCTGGCCGGGATCGACCCGGCGCACGAGGCAGCGAAAACCAGCGGCCAGTCGGCGGAGGCCGGTAACATGGCCTTCCACACCCGCATCCTCGGGCCTGAGGACCTGCGCCAGGCGGGACTCGCGCCGCCAGCGGACAAGGACGCGAGCGGCCCGGAAACCTGGTATGCCCACATACACGGCCGGCTGCTCGACCGGATCGCGTTCGACGCGACCAGCCAGGCCCAGGCGACCCGGACGGACGAGTCGATCGTGGTCGCCGCGCGAACGGATCCGGCCTTCGACCGGGCCGAGGCGGGCGCCGTGGCCAACGGCTGGCGGCCGGTCACCGCTGGCAAGGGCGCCGCCGACGCAGCCGGCGGCGAGCGAAAGCCGTATGCGGGCGGGGTCAGCTACGCCCGGATCAGCCGCCTGGCGTTCCAGCCGGGGGCTCTGCTGGTTGAGATGCATGCGGCTTTCGTCGAGCCGCAGGAATGGTTCCAGGGCGCGCCGATCCTGCGGTCGAAGTTCAGTGTGATCGCCCAGGACCAGATCCGCCGCCTGCGGCGCGAGCTGAAGCAGCGGCGAAAGTAATGTGACTGTGAACTGATGTTGCCTGTTATGGTCCGGTGGCCAGATGGAGCTCGGGTTGTGAAGAATCGATGAAAGTTGGCTTGCCAGCGGGGTTTCCGCGGCGAACCTCTCGATCCGCGGGCCGATTCCGGGCATGATAGACGCGGCGTGCGAGCGATGTCGGGGACCGAGGTAAGGATTATGTGGATCGATCGAGCCGTGAAGTGGCTCTTGCCGCGGGAGGAGCATTTCTTTGACCTGCTGGAGCGTGCCGCCGCGCTGGCGCGCGAGGTTGGCCTGTTGCTGGCGGAATGCTGCGCCAGCGCGCCCGAGCAACGGGAAGCCCTGATTGGCCGGATGCATCAGATCGAGCACGAAGCCGACAACGTGATTGGCGAGGTCTACGAGGCGCTCAACCGGACGTTTGTCACGCCGCTGGACCGGTCGGACATCTACCAGCTCGCCTCGTCGCTGGAGGGGATCGTCGACGATGTGTTCGCCACGGCGCTTCAATTCGTGGTGCACGCGATGGACGACCTGCCGTCGGGGAGCTGCGAGCTCTCGAGCCTGATTGGCCGGTCGTGCGAGGCCGTCGAGGCCGCGGTCCGCGACCTGCGCGGGATGAAGCAGACCGCCCGGATTCGCGAGCAGTGCGACCTGCTCGACCGGATGGAGAGCGAGGGAGACCGGATCTTCCGGATGCAGATCGCGGCGATGTTTCGCTCGGAGACCGACGCCATCCGGCTGATCAAGCACAAGGAGTTCCTCGAGGGGCTGGAAAACACCCTCGACGCATGCAATGACGTGGGCGATGCGCTCCTGAACGTGGTGATCAAGAACGCCTGAGGAAGGAGCCGTTGGCATGACGCTGAGCACCACGCTGGTGATCCTGATCCTCGTCGTCGCCGCCGCGCTGGTGTTCGACTACATCAACGGCATGCACGACACGGCGAACGCCGTGGCGACGGTGGTGAGTACGGGGGTGCTGCCGATCCGGACGGCCATTCTGATGGCGGCGCTGCTGAACTTCCTGGGCGCGTGGACGGGTACGGAGGTGGCCGCGACGATCGGCAAGGGCATCATCCATCCCGATGCGGTCACGCAGGTCGTGGTCCTGGCGGCCCTGATCGGCGCGATCGTGTGGAACCTGACGACGTGGTACTTCGGCATCCCGTCGTCGTCGTCTCACGCGCTGATCGGCGGGCTGATCGGCTCGGCGGTGGCGCACGCCGGGAACCGCTCGGTGCACGTCGAGGGCGTGGTCAAGGTGGTGGGGAGCCTGGTGGTCAGCCCGGTGGTGGGGCTATTGCTGGGCTTCGGGGTGATGATCGCCATCTTCTGGATCTGCCGGCGCCGCAATCCCGAGCGGCTCAATCGCGAGTTCCGCCGGCTCCAGGTGGTGTCCGCGGCCTTCATGGCGCTGTCGCACGGGAGCAACGACGCGCAGAAGACGATGGGGATCATCACGATGAGCCTGGCGGTTTACCGCGGCGGCTCACAGGGGGCGAGCGCCGGGCACTTCGACGTGCCGGCGTGGGTGATCGCGGTCTGCGCGATCGCCATGGGCGCGGGCACGGCGTCAGGAGGCATGCGGATCATCAAAACCATGGGGACGAAGATCATCGACCTGAAGCCGATGCATGGCTTCGCCGCGGAGACCTCGGCGGCGGTGACGATCCTGGCGGCGTCGCACATGGGCTTGCCGGTATCGACCACCCATGTGATCAGCGGGTCGATCATGGGCGTGGGATCGAGCCAGCGGGTCTCGGCCGTGCGCTGGGGCGTGACCGCACGGATCGCCTGGGCGTGGCTCCTCACGATTCCCATCAGCGCGGCGGTCGCGTGGCTCTGCTACCACCCGATTCAACTGGTCATCGGCGGCGTGCGTTAGGCCGGGCGCATCGGGGCCGCCGATCGGCAACCGCCTACCGCGCCGGCGTGCGGCGGGCCGGGTCGGCCCTGGCGGTGCGGCTCGGCTGGTTGGCCTGGTCGACGTTCCTGGGGTCGAAGAGGATGCTGCGGAGCATCTTCTCGAACTCGTCGGTGTTGACGGCGGACGGATGCCGGGCGATCGCCACGATCTTCTCATTGACGTGTTTGCGGCCCTTCATCCCGATCGGGTGGCCCGGCGGGAGCTTGCGGATGGCGAACGACCACGAGTACGGCACAGTCCCCAGCACGCGATTCGCGTGGACATCGAGTGCGCAGTCGAACACGGTCCTGCTCGCCAGCTCGACAACGATCGGAGGGGGCGGCTGCTTCACGCCGCCGGGCCACATCGACCACAGGCCCACCCGCAGCCGGCCCGTCGCGGGATCGACGCAGAACGCGTAATACAGGTCGACCTTGTGGTGCTTGCCATTGACAAGCATCGTCACCGGTGACCGCAGCAGCGCGAAGGTCGACGTGGACGCGATGATCCGCGCCTCGGCCAGCTCCTTCTCGGCGGCGTCCAGAACCATCTGCTCGATCGTCGAGAGCTCGATGCTCAATGCCGCGAGCCGGTCCGAAGAGACCACAACGT
>JAKAUH010001182.1 GCA_021818605.1 Planctomycetota bacterium | reverse complement strand
GATGGAGTCGGCATTCTACGGCCCACTGGGCGAGCGGACCGTCCCCGCCGATCGGCGGTGGTTCGCCACCGCCGACCGCCTGCCGCACTACGCCGAGCGCATCGCCGAGCTGAAGGCCCAGGGCGCAGAGTTGATCGTGATCTTCGGGATCGGCCGCGTCTGCCACATTGCCTTCTGGGAACCGCATTTCGCCGCCGAGTACCCCACCCTGGACCAGTGGAAGGCCCAGACCCACCGGATCGCCGCCCGGCTCCATCCCCTGACGATCGAGCAGAACGCCCTGACGAGCTTCAAGAGCCGGACCACCCTGGTCCCCGCCTTCGCCAACACGATCGGCCCGGCCCTGTTCCTGGGCGCCGACCGGATCATCGGGGGCGCCGAGGGAGTCTTCGACCGCGGGATGCAATGGCAGGGTGCCAGCCTCTGGATGACCCTGCGCTACGGCCCCGATCCCTGGGTCCCCAGCTCGTTCATGCCGACGCTCCCCGGCCGTTTGTTCTACCACACCGGTCTGGCCGGGCCCCTCGAGCCCGACATGCATTGAGCCCAATCGCCTCGCCGCAACAAACCGCCCCGTCTGCGCTCGTTGCACCGAACGGCGTGACATACTACAAAGGAAGGTAGTCATCGGCGCGCCGCCGCATCCGCCCGCCCCGCGGTCGCGTGTCGACGATCGGCATGGCGGCTGCAATGCGAGACACCCTGAAGATCGTGGCGTACAAGGATTCGCGACATCGCGGTCCGCCCGGCGCTGGAGACAAGCAGTGATGGAACGTCTCACATTCAAGCCATCCGGCCGGTCGGTTCTGTTGACGGCCCTGCTGGTGGTGTGCCTGGTCGAGACGGTCACGCTGCTCGAACTGGCACGGGTGCGCCCCCACGCCGAGGCGCGCGGGGCGACGACTCCGGGCCGTCAGTCCATCGAGGTCCGGCCGGCCCGCGAGGTTCCCCGGTCCGGCGAAATGGCGGCCATCGAGGTGAAGAGTTCCCTCGTCCCGGCCCCCGAGCCCGACGGAAAACCGGCCATTTCACCGCCGAGGGCGGACTCCCCGGTCCGTGCCGAGGAAAAGTGTGAGTCAGAGTCCACCCATCCCGCCAGGTCGATTCGCTGCCGTGGTCTGATCGAGCCCAGGCGCGAGAGCATGCCGGTCGGAACCCTGGTGGCCGGGGTCGTCTCTGAGGTCTACGTCGAGCGCGGCGACCTGGTCAAGAAGGGTGACGCGCTGTTCCGCCTCGACGATCGGGACTTCCGGACGCAACTCGGAATCGCAACGGCCAATCTTGAAGTGGCCGAGGCGCAGTTCGACCGCCTGCTGGCGGCGCCTCGGCAAGGGGACGTGGGCTCGGCTGAGGCGGCGCTGGAGGAGGCCCGTGCCCACATGGGCGACGCCGAGCGCACCTACCGCCGCTCGCAGACGCTCTACGACCGCAAGGTCGAGTCGGCTCAGAACCGCGACCGCGACCGGTATGCCTACATCGCCAGCAAGGCCGTCGTGGCCCGGCTGGAGGCCGAGTTGAAGCGGATCAGGATGACCTGGGAGAAGGACAAGCTGACCGCCCGCGCGGCCGTCACCCAGGCCAAGGTGCAGGTCGAGAGCATCCAGGTCAGCCTCGGCCGACTGATCGTCCGCGCCGCGATTGACGGCCGGGTGCTCCGCGTCGGCGTCCGGCCAGGACAGTTCGCCGGCACCGCCTGGAACGAGCCGCTGGTCGTGCTGGGCGATTGCCGCGACCTGGTCGTCCGGGCGGACGTGGACGAATCAGCTCTGCCGCGGTTCGCCCCGCACGCGAAGGCGTTCGCCACCCTCAATGGCCGACCCGGCGTCGTGTTGCCGCTGACGTACTTCGACACCGACCCGGCGATCGTCTCACAACGGGCTTTCGACGACGAAGATCCCGCCGCCGACCCGCGGCCGCGCCGCGTGCTCCAGGTGCTCTACCAGTTGCCCCGCGAATCCCCCGTCGTCCTCTACGCGGGCCAGCAGATGCAGGTCACCATCGAACCGGTCGGCGACCCCGCGGCGGGACAACCCGGCTACCGGACGCAGTCCTCGACCTCATCCGCGGCGCTCTCCCGCCGGGACGACGTCGTCCGCTGAAGCCGCCGTGCGGATTCCCCGGCGGATGCCATGCCGATCCCGCGGCGAAATCCCGTGGGGTCCTCGCATAATAAGTGATCGGCCTCTTGACATCTGCCGGGGTACGATCTTATCGTACGACGAGGATCTTGCTCGCGAGGGGCAAGTGTCCGCGGCTATGGTAGCCCCGACACGCTGGGAGTCGCGTGCGGGGTTTTCTTTTGCGCATGGTGTCGAGTTCGACACCGCCGCGTTCCCCTCGCTGGGCACCCTGTCTAGCAGTCACGATCGCTGCACAGTGGCATTCGCCAGCATTCACAACCGCCTGTGGTGATGGGATTGTTCCATGAGTACGCCTAATGGACTTGGCTCAACAACCGTCGTCGGCTTCCCCGCTCGGATCGGTCCGGGATCAGCGGTGGAGCAGCGGCTGGGCTCGAGCGGATACCTGGCTCTTCGCCGCATTCGGTGCGAGTGTGATGGCGACGTGCTGTCGCTGCGCGGCTGCGTGCCGTCCTACTTCCTCAAGCAGATGGCGCAGGCGATCGCCGGCGACACCGCGGGAATCCGTTGGGTCGACAATCAGATCCAGGTGCTCTCCTCCGCGGCACAGCGATCCTCGCTGCGGCAACGCTCGCGTTCCTGACGCGAGATTCTCACCGCCCACCATCCCCGCCGCTTCTTCCCGCCTCCGTAGTCACGCCGTTTGGTTCACGACATTCACCGGCCGGCCCGAGAGGAACGCTACGACGTTGGCAACAGTGGCGTCCATCAGCCGCTGCCGCGCCGCGCCGGTCGCCCAGGCGACATGCGGGGTGATCAGGCAATTGGGTGCTGAGAGCAGCGGGTTCTCGGGCCGGATGGGCTCGACCGAGACGACATCGAGCGCCGCGCCGGCCAGGCGGCCGGCGGTCAGGGCCTCGGCGAGGTCGGCCTCGACGACCAGCCGTCCGCGCGCGGTGTTGATCAGCATGGCGGTCGGCTTCATCAGGGCCAGCCTGCGGCGGTTGACCAGGCCGACGGTCTGCGGCGACGCCGGGCAGTGCAGGCTGATCACGTCGGACGTCGCGAACAGCTCGTCGACCTCGACCCACTCCACCGGCCGCGTGCCCTCCGGCTGGCGGTGTGACGGGCTGCACGCGATCACCCTCATCCCGAAGGCCGAAGCCAGGTCGCTCACCCGCCGGCCGATCCGTCCGTAGCCGACGAGGCCCATCGTCAGCCCGGCCAGTTCGACCATCGCCGTCTTCCGTAGCGAGAAATCCGGCTGATTCGTCCATTCCCCCGCGCGCACGGCTGCCTCGTGCCGCCCGACGTGGTGACAGAGCTCCAGCAACAGCGCGAAGACGAACTGCGCGACCGAGTCGGTGCCGTACTCGGGGACGTTCGACACGGCGATCCCTCGCCGACGCGCCGCTGCCACGTCGACGCAGTCGTAACCGGTCGCCGTCAGCGTGATGAATCGCAGGTCGGGCAGGCGGTCGATCGCCTCGGCCCGGATCGGCGCCTTGTTGGTGATCAGCACCGCGGCGCCCTGGGCGCGTGCGGCTACCTCCTCCGGCGGCGTGTGGTCGTACACCTCGACCTCGCCCAGCCGGTCCAGCTCGCTCCAGGCCCCGCGCTCCGCAGCCAGCGGACGCCCATCCAGCACGACGATCTTCACGGCGTTGTCACCCCGGGGTTATCTCGCTCTTCGACGACGACGCGACGACGACGCGACGCGACGCGACACGAAACGACGCAGCGGGAGAGGGCTCAGCAGGGCATGACGACATTCTAACCGACCCGTCGCCGGTTGCGACCGGCTCGTCCCGGTCCGGCCCCTTGACCGCGGTTCCGGCACTGTCGAACAATACCAGGATGGAGGATCGTCGGTCGATCGCCGCAGCCGCACCGCGGCCCAGCCAGGCAGGGATGAAGTCCGCATGGCCGAACCAACCATCTCGACCCTCTCGCCCGGTGAGAAGGTCAAGCAGTTCCCCACCTCACCCGGTCTGTACCTGATGAAGGACGCCCGGGGCCGCGTCATCTACATCGGCAAGGCCAAGAACCTCCGCGCCCGCGCCAGCTCGTATTTCCACAAGGGCGCCGCCGAGGATAAACGCATCTGTGCCTGGATCGACGAGGTCGCCGACGTCGAGTTCCTCCCGGCCGACAGCGAGGTCGACGCTCTGCTGATGGAGGCCCGGCTGATCAAGGACATCCAGCCCAAGCACAACCGGGACCTCAAGGACGACAAGACGTTCCCCTACCTCCAGATCACCACCGGCGAGGACTTCCCCCGCGTTAACTTCACCCGCGAGCCGCTCGACCGCGGCGTCAAACTATATGGCCCGTTCCCCCGCGCCAAGAGTCTGCGCGGCGCGCTCAATGTCCTCGAGAAGATCTTCAAGTTCCGCACCTGTTCGCTGGACATCCAGGAGGACGACCCCCGCTGGCGATGGTTCCGGCCCTGCCTGCTCCACTCGATCAACCAGTGCACCGCGCCGTGCAACCTGCGGATTGATCGCGAGAGCTACCGCGCCGATATCCGCCGCCTCCAGCTCTTCCTCGACGGCAAGAAGGACGTCTTGCT
>JAKAUH010000277.1 GCA_021818605.1 Planctomycetota bacterium | reverse complement strand
CAGCCGCTGGGCGGGGTCGTGCCGATGTCGCTGATGATGCTCAACGTGGATTTCAGCGGCATCGGCGCCGGGTTCCTGAACATGCTGATGTACGTGATCACCGCCGTGTTTCTTGCCGGGCTGATGGTCGGCCGCACGCCCGAGTACCTGGGCAAGAAGATCGAGGCGCGCGAGGTCAAGGTCGCGATGCTCGCGATCCTGATCCATCCGCTGTTGATCTGCTGCGGCACGGCCATCTTCTCGGCGACCGACTGGGGCCGCGGAACAGTCGCCAACCCCGGGCCGCACGGATTCAGCGAAATCCTCTACGAGTTCGATTCGGCCGCGGCCAACAACGGATCGGGCTTCGAGGGGCTCGCCGACAACAACCCTCACTGGAACATCGCCACCGGTATCGTGCTGTTGCTGGGCCGGTTCCCGGCGTTGGTGCTGCCGATCGCGATCGCGGGGTTCCTGGCGGAGAAGAAGCGGGTTCCTCCGTCGTCGGGGACCCTGCTGACGAACGACCTGACATTCGGCGCGATGCTACTGGGCACCGTGCTCCTGGTCGGCGCACTGTCGTTCATGCCGGCCGTTGTGCTGGGCCCGATCGCCGACCATCTGACGACGGCCGCCGCGGCCGCGAAACCATGACGGGACGCGACATCACGCGATCCCCGAATCCCCCAATCCATCGATCCCGAAGCGGGAGGATGACTGCCCGATGACTCTCGTCTCACCACCACATATGCCCGAACGGACGACGTCCGACGTCCAGGCGCTGAAGCTCCAGCGCCGCCAGACGCGCCAGCTCAGGCTGTTCGAGCCAGAGCTGGTGCGCATGGCCGTGGTCCGGTCGTTCGTGATGCTCGACCCGCGCAACATGGCGCGGAACCCCGTCATGTTCCTGGTCGAGGTCGGCTGGGTGCTGACCACGATCATCGCGATCGGCTCGATCGCCTCGGGCGCGGCGGTCGGCCTGGTCGTCTACCAGGTCGCGCTGGCGATCCTGCTGTTGCTCACCGTGCTCTTCGCCAACTTCGCCGAGGCGCTGGCCGAGGCCCGCGGCAAGGCGCAGGCACAGAGCCTGCGCGCGACCCGCCAGGATACGATGGCGCTCAAGCTCGAACCGTCGGGCGACCTCGTCGAGGTCTCGTCCACGGAGCTCAGGACGGGCGATCGCGTGATCGTCGAGGTCGGCCAGATCATCCCGGCCGATGGCGAGATCGTCGAGGGCCTGGCCTCGGTCGACGAATCGGCGATCACGGGCGAGAGCGCGCCGGTGATCCGCGAGGCCGGCGGCGACCGCTCGGGCGTTACCGGTGGCACCAGGGTCCTCTCCGACCGGATCGTCGTCGAGGTCACCGCCGGCGCCGGCGAGAGCTTTCTCGACCGGATGATCGCCCTGGTCGAGGGCGCCAACCGCCAGAAGACGCCGAACGAGATCGCGCTGACGATCATCCTCGCCGCGTTCTCGATCATCTTCCTGATCGTGACGGCGACCCTGTATCCGATGGCCCTCTATTTCAGCATCGAGCTCGACATTCCCACGCTGATCGCGCTGCTGGTCTGCCTGATCCCGACGACCATCGGCGCCTTGCTCGCGGCGATCGGCATCGCCGGCATGGACCGGGCCCTGGCCGCCAACCTGATCGCCAAGAGCGGCAAGGCCGTCGAGGTGGCTGGCGACGTCGACACACTGCTCCTGGACAAGACCGGCACGATCACGCTGGGCAACCGCCGCGCCACGATGTTCGTCCCGATGGGGGGGATTTCGGAGCGCGACCTCGCCCGGATGGCCGCGATCGCCTCGCTGGCGGATACCACCCCCGAGGGAAAGAGCATCGTCGAGTTGGCCCGCGCCGACTTCGGCCTCGAGCTCAGCGCGCCCGACGGCACCCGGTTCATCGAGTTCACCGCCCAGACCCGCATGAGCGGCATCGACCTGCCCGATGGGACGCGCATCCGCAAGGGCGCGCCCGACACCATGGCGAAGATGGCAGCCTCGATGGGCGGCAGGGTTCCCGACGGCTACCAGGAGACCGTGGACTCGATCGCCTCGCAGGGCGCCACGCCCTTGACCGTCACCTCGGGCGACGATGTCGTCGGCGTCATCAAGCTCGAGGACATCCTCAAGCCGGGGATCCGCGAGCGGTTCGCCCGCCTGCGCCAGATGGGCCTGCGCGTCGTGATGGTCACCGGCGACAACCCGCTGACGGCCCGCTCGATCGCCCAGGAGGCGGGCGTCGACGACTTCATCGCCCAGGCCACGCCCGAGGCCAAGCTCGCCTACATCCGCAAGGAGCAGACCGGCGGCAAGCTCGTCGCCATGATGGGCGACGGCACCAACGACGCCCCCGCGCTGGCGCAGGCGGATATCGGCGTCGCCATGAACTCGGGCACCCAGGCCGCCAAGGAGGCCGGCAACATGGTCGACCTCGACAGCGATCCGACCAAGCTCATCGAGGTCGTCGAGATCGGCAAGCAGCTCCTCATGACCCGGGGCGCGCTGACGACGTTCTCGATCGCCAACGACCTGGCCAAGTACTTCGCCGTGATCCCGGCGATGTTCGTCGGCTTCAAGGCGCTCGAATCCCTCCGCGCCATCGACCTGATGGGCCTGGCGTCGGCCGGCGGCCCGCAGTCGGCAATCCTCTCGGCGGTGATCTTCAACGCGATCGTCATCCCGCTGTTGATCCCGATCGCGCTCAAGGGGGTGACCTACCGGCCGGTGGGCGCCAGCGCGCTATTGCGCCGCAACCTGCTGTTCTACGGCCTGGGCGGCGTGATCGCGCCGTTCATCGGCATCAAGCTCATCGACATGACGATCGATCCCCTGCTCTGGCTGGTCGGAATCCAGTGATCGAACGCCGGCTTCAAGCAGGTCGGGCATTCCTGCCCGACGTCCGCGGCTCATCGGCCCGGAAAGCCCGATCGAACAAGGAGAAACCCGTCCCATGATCCGCGAATTGACAATAGCCCTGAGGGCCTGCGTGGCGACCTTCATCGTCTGCTCGGTGCTCTACCCGGCCGTCGTGTGGGGGGCCGCGCAGTTGCTGTTCCCGCACCAGGCGGAGGGGAGCCTCATCTACCGCGACGACCGCTCGGTGATCGGCTCCGAGCTGATCGCCCAGAAGTTCGAGTCGGACCGGTACTTCCACCCGCGTCCCTCGGCCGCCGACTACAGGGCTGACGCGGCCTCGGGGTCGAACATGGGTCCACATCACCCGGACCTCGCGAAGGCTGTGGCCGAGCGAGCCGGGGCGCTGAAGGCGACCTCCGAGCATCCCGCGCCGGTGGACCTGGTCACGGCCTCCGGCTCGGGGCTGGATCCCGACATCAGTCCCCAGGCCGCTGAGTACCAGGCGCGCCGGGTCGCGCAAGCGCGGGAGATCCCCGTCGAGCGGGTCCGATCCCTGATCGCCCGCGCGACCGACCGTTCCGGAGCGATCCTGGGTGGGCCGCCGCGGGTCAACGTCCTGCGACTGAACCTGGCCCTCGACCGTGAGGGCGGCCCGGCGCGATAATGGGAGAGCGAGAGCCAGGGAGGATCCGCCGATGCCGACGAGTGAACTGCAGCGACCGACTCCAGAACAGTTCCTCAACCTGATCCGCCGTCAGACGCGGGGCCGGCTCAAGGTCTACCTGGGCTCGGCGGCGGGCGTCGGCAAGACGTATGCGATGCTGCGCGAGGGGCACCGGCTCAAAGCGCAGGGGGTGGACGTCGTCGTCGGCCTTGTCGAGACCCACGGCCGCGCCGAGACCCAGCAGCAGATTGCCGACCTGGAGATCATCCCGCCCCGGGCGATCGAGTACCATGGCGTGATGCTCTGCGAGATGGACGTCGACGCCATTCTGGCTCGCCGGCCCACGGTCTGCCTGGTCGACGAACTCGCCCACACCAACGCCCCGGGCAGCCGCCATCCCAAACGCTATCAGGATGTCGAGGATCTGCTTCACGCCGGGATCCACGTCATTACCACGGTCAACATCCAGCACCTCGAGAGCCTCTACGACGAGATCGAGCGGGCCACGAACGTCCGTGTGAAGGAGCGCGTCCCCGACCGCGTTCTCGGTGAGGCGGACCAGATCGTCAACGTCGACGTCTCGGTCGAGGACCTGATCGAGCGGCTGAACACGGGCAAGATCTACCCGGCCGAGCGCATCGGCACCGCGCTCGAGAACTTCTTCACCCCGCCGAACCTGACGAGGCTTCGCGAGATCACGACCACCGAGATCGCCCACCTGATCGACCGGCGCAACCGACGCGCCGAGGCCGACCAGTATCCGCTCTCGGCGACCGACCGCGTGATGGTCGGCCTCTCCAGCCGTAGCCCCAATGCCCCCGGCCTGCTGCGCAAGACGGCCCGGATCGCCGATCGTCTCAATGCCCCGTGGTACGCCGTCTACATCCAGATCCCGGCCGAGGACGTCACCCGGATCGACGCCGCGACCCAGCGGATGATCGCCAACCAGCTCGAGCTGGCCCATCAACTCGGCGGCATCCAGATGTCCTTCCGGGGCTCGGACGTGGCCAGCACCATCCTGGCTTTCGCCCGCGAGTACGCAATCAAGGTGATCGTGGTGGGTAAGAGCCGTCAGCCGTGGTACCGACGGCTCTGGGGCCGCTCGATCCTCGAGCGCCTTGAGCGCGACAGCGAGGGAATCGATATCCTGATC
>JAKAUH010000795.1 GCA_021818605.1 Planctomycetota bacterium | reverse complement strand
AGATTTGCTAGTACACGCGGCAGAACCTCGAACCACCTCCCGAATCGCATGCCGCCTTCGACCTTACAATCAATCCCGAAACGGCTATCCATCTTTCCCATGTCCGCTCTGGGTGGGTGAGGAGTACCCTCGATGGATGAGTTGCGAGCGATTCCCGAATCGCATCCGCTGCACAGGCTCTTCCGGGGCCTGACGGAGTCTGCGTTCATGAATGAGCTGGGCATCGGCGACCCGGCGCTGGTGCAGTACGTGGCGGAGTTGCTGGCGAGCTTCGTGCCGTCGCAATCGCTGTGGCGGCTGAGGGATACCGGCGGTCGGCCGCTGGCCGAGGTGGCGGCGATGGTGGCCGCGGCCGAGGCGGCCGTCGACGCCGAGCGTCGGCGCGAATGCCATCGCCATGTCGGCGATTTCACGTTGTTCTGGACGGGCGTCTATCCCGAGGCGCTGGCGCGGCTGCGCCGGGCCGATCGCGCCGACGCGCTCATCAACTACCAGGAGCAGGGAAAGCGGTCGTACTATGTGGCCAGCCAGCTCAGCGCCGAGCGGGGCGAGAGCTCGGTCTTCCGCCGGCTGAGCGACGAGTTCGAGTTGTGCGCCTTCGGGCTGTCGTGCGTCCGGCGCGAGTGGGAGCGGTTCGAGTCGGAGGGTCCGTCCGTCGGCGGACCGGTGCGCCCAGTGTACTGAAAGCTTGTGAAGGAATCGATTCCGAAGGACAAACAGAAGAGAGCGAATCACTGCAAGTAAAGACTCTGTAGGCCGTTCTGCTGCTTCGCTCTTTGCTCTGCGTTCCTTTTCGACGATTCCTTCACATCCTCTGAGCGATCCCATCGCGTCGCCGCGTGGTTCTGATCCCCACCGCGCCGGAATCCGGGGATTTGCACTGCTGGCGACGACTCCGTAACCTGGAGCAAGCCCCGGCGGCCGTCGCTGTCCGGGGGATGATTGGTCCATCGGACGGGAGGGTCGAACGAAGCGTGGCCGCGGCGGTCATCCACCGATTCGCTTACGATGAACTGCGCCGGTTCGCGGTGGCGCTGGGAACCGCGGCCGGGCTTGCGTCCGCGCGCTCCGGGGCTCTGGCCGCGCACCTGCTCTGGTTCGATGCAGCCGGTGCACCGACTCTGGGCATCGCGACGCTCGAGACCTGGCTGACGTTGATCGACGAGCGGCGCGTGGATCCGTCGGCGACGGGCCGGGTCACGAGGGAGCGGTCGTCGCTGGCGGAGCTGGACGGCGAGAACGGCCTGCCGCTACTGGTCCTGGAGCGGGCGGCCGAGGTCGCCGTCGAGAAGGCCCGGGACTCCGGGGTGGGGCTGGTGCGGGTCGTCGCGATCGGGCCGGCGGCCTCGGCGGCGCCGATCGCCGCGGGGATCGCGATCGGCCCGATGGCCGGATGGGTGCTCGGGCCGTGCGAGACCTGGAGCCTGTCGCTGCCGACAGCCGCAGGACTCCCGCTGATCATGGATTCCGGCTTGCCGGGCGACGCGGCGAGCAGAAAGCCGGCAGCGGCTGATGCGGCGGGCAGAACAGGCACGACCCAGGCCCGTCCGGCGGCGAACCAACGCCACAGCCGGAACCCCGCGCCGGACTTTCCTGAAGGATTGCGCCTGGCTGCCGAAGTGCTTGTACCAGCAGGGGGCTGGCTGGTCGCGGCGCTGGCGGGTACTGGGCCGGAGTCGCTTTCGTCCTGGCACGACCGGGTCGCCGCGGCCCGCGGGAGGTCCGCCGCCGAGCATACCGGGGCGGGGCTGCGCGTTCTGGATCCCGAGGGCTGGGAGGCCCATCGCCGCCGTCTCTGGCAGGAGGGCGTTGAGGTGGCCTCGGCAGTGTGGAAGCCGCTCGTTCAGCGGGCGCGGCGCCTTGCCATCGAGCTGCCGGCTCCCCTGGACTGATGACGTCGGGCCGGTTCTCTCATCGTCTGCCGGTCCACTCTTCCTGGATTCCCTTCAGAAACGGATTCCTGTCATGGTGCTGCCGCTCGGCGATCTGGAACGCACCCGGATCATTCCGTTCGTGACGTACATGCTGATCGCGGTGAACGTCACGATCTTCCTGGTGCAGCAGGATCGCGGCGAGGAGTTCACCCGGGCCTTCGCGATGACGCCGCGGGAGGTCATGCACAACGAGGACCTCGAGGGGCCCGTGCCCCGGCATATCCCGATGATCGAGCGCGACGCCAACGGCGGGGCCCGGCTGATCGTCCGTCAGGAGGATCTGGTGCATCATCCCTGCCCGATCCCGGTGCGCTGGACCCTGTTGACCTCGCTGTTTTTGCACGGGAGCTGGCTGCACCTGCTGGGAAACATGCTCAGTCTCTGGATCTTCGGTGACAATGTCGAGGAGGTGCTGGGCTCGGTCGGCTACCTGATCGTTTATCTGGCCTGCGGGGTGGTGGGCTCGCTGGCCCAGATCGCGGTGAATCCCTATTCGAACGTGCCGACGGTGGGGGCCTCCGGGGCGATCGCGGGGGTGATGGGGGCGTATGTGCTCTGGTTCCCGAGGAACCGGATCCGGGTGCTGCTCGTCCGGTTCATCACGGTGCTGCCGGCCGCGATCGTGATCGGCGTCTGGATCGCGCTTCAGGTCTGGATGGGGGCCGGGGCGTTTCGCCGGGGCGGTGACGAGGGAGGCGTTGCCTACATGGCCCATGTGGGGGGGGCGGCGACGGGCATCTTCGCCGCGTTCCTCTTCGCCGCCCGGGCGCGGTTCATCCGCCAGCGGAACGCCGCGGAGGAAGGATGGGAGGCCTTCGAGGACCCCGAGCCGGCCTGAAGAGCCTGGGAACGAATCGATCTCAAACAACCGCGAGAAGAGAGCAGATCGGTACAAGCACCGGATCAGCCGAGTCTGATGCGGCTTCGCTCTCTACGATTCTTTCACATCCTCTGGGCCGACCGGGCCAGCCGGCTTCTGGCTCAGGGGCTGGCGAACCGGCTCCAGGCCCAGACCACCTGGCCTATGATCACGTGTTCGTGTAATTCGACCTCGACGGGGATCAGCGGGTAATCGCGGCCGACGTTGTGATTGGGTCGGAGGATGATGTGCCGGCCATGCACGTCAAGCCAGCGGATCATGGGTGTGCCGGCGGGGCAGGCCGCGACGATCTGCCCATGCAGGCGGGCCGGGTCGGTAACCGACCGGTCGACGGCGACGATCGAGCCGACTGGGAGAATTGGGTGCATGGAGTCGTCCACGAGCCGGGTGCCGATGGTCTGCGACGGCTCGGGGAGCCAGTTGCGATAGGCCATCACGTAGCCCTCGGCCCGGGCGGGGTCCACGATCCGCTGAGCGACGGTCGAGAGGGGATACAGCTCGATCGCCACGAATTCCGACGCCACCTCGGTGGGCAGGTTGTCCGGGGCGATGACGATGGCCTCGCGTGTCGACCGCTCGAGCTTCTCGAGTCCGCGACGGATCAACTCGACCGGTGTCAGCTCGGAGAGGAGCCGATGGTCGTTCGGGTCGTTGTACATCGGGCCTTCGCCCTTGAACAGCCAGGTCGGGTTGGCGCCTGTTTGCTCGATGAAACCTAGCAGCACCTCGGCTGGTACCGTGACTCCGGTCTCGTAGTTGTACCAGGTCCGCGCCGGCAGGCCGAGTCGCCGCGCGAGCTCCGGCCCCCCGTGCTCTCCGAATAGCTCTTGCCGGATCTCCCTCAGGCGACGGGATAGAGCGGCCTTGACATGGACTCTGACCTTCGGCGTCTTCTTGCGAGCCACAGTGCTCGATCCCTCACGTGGGGACCCCTCAAGCTAAACTGGGAATCTCTTATGATGGAACCATTACCCAGGGGTGGGCTCGGCGCGGAGCCCAGACTCACCTGCACGGCAGTCCGAGTTAGGCCGCCCCTGGATACCCGTCTTTAAACCGTTCGATCATGTCCTCAAACCGGCGGCCAATGCACGACGATGAAGGATGTTCCGCGTACCACGGCGTGGCCGAAGCCACAGGATTCGCGGTCAGTTCGGACCGGCCATCTTCGGAACCCAGCCGACATCTACTCCGGTCAAAAGGATTTTGTTTCATTGAGGGTTATTTTAGCTGCGACACTCTTCCTCGGCTACTCAACCCAGGAAATTCGCTGGCTCGCGAGCGCAGTCCTTTCTTCTCCGGCCGCCAGTCCGGACCGCCAACAGCCCAATCGGACGACAGCCGTCAGTCGTCTTCTGGCTCTAATTTCCTGAAGCATCAGGAGTTGCGCGAAATGGACGGATTCATCACAAAACCGATCGAATCGATCGGGCAGACCGCAGGACAGGTGCTTGTTAGGAAACACTGCGTTGAAATAATGCAGCATGACCTGATTGGGTCTGTGCTTGGCCGGCGCCCTGAAAGCGAGCATGACGAGCCGGCCGGCCGGCGCGGGCCGGTTTCGGCCGCATCGGCCGGGGCCTGGGCGAGCGGCGGGGCAGTCAGAAGTAGCCCAGCTCGTCGCGAGCGGCCTCGCTCATTCGGTCGGGCGTCCAGGGCGGCGACATGACCAGGCGGACGTTGGCCTTGGCGATCCCCGGGACCGCCTCAAGGGCTGTAGCCGCGCCTCGGAGGATTTCCGGACCGGCCGGGCAGGCCGGCGAGGTCAGAGTCATCTCGACGTCGACCTGGTCCTCACGGGTCTGGACCGAGTAGACGAGTCCGAGGTCGACCACGTTGACGTTCAGCTCGGGATC
>JAKAUH010000181.1 GCA_021818605.1 Planctomycetota bacterium | reverse complement strand
TCGATCCTCGAGGCGACGGGCGTAGAGGGGCGACAGGATCGCGGGAGGTGTAGAGCTCTTGGGGTGCAAGGAAACTGCGGGGGCCGGTTCGTCCGTGAACCGGATGTTCCCCGCTTGCGGCCGCGCCATCCCTGATACGCCTGCAGTCTCGGAGTTTCTCGCGATGTTGTTCCGATGGATCGGTTCACCGCGCCGGGCCTCGACAAGCGGACCCGGCCGACCATCGCGGACCCGCCTCGCGGTGGGGCTTGCGATGGTCTGGCAACACTCGATCCCGGGCTCGTCTGCCCGATGACGTTCGCGATTTAACCGTGAGGCACCGAGGCTGTCAACCCGACTGATCTCGCCCCACGCGGGCCGATCGGCGAACGAGATGAACCACCATGGGCTTGAGGCGATTTTGCCCGATCGCATTTTTTCGGATTGGAGCCGGAACGCTCTTCCGCGGCCGCGAGGATTCGACAGCGGAACCGGCACCGCAACGCGTGATGCTCAGCACCTCAGTTTACGCAGTCTCTCGTGGTGCGTATCCTTCGGTTAGATTCTCGTAACGGGTCCATCTCTCGCGGTCGGCTCGAGCGATGGCGGAGGCACATCAATGGGCAGGGGCATGCGAACCGAGCTGGGGATGATGTTTGCCTGGCTGGCATTCCCGATGATCCCCGTGGTGCTCGAGGAATTCTTCTACCAGGTCTCCGTCAATCTCCTTGGGGCGACGCGCGCCGGGCCGGATCCCGGGGACTGGGAGTGGAACACGTGGCTGCTCATGCTCGGACCGCTCCTGGGATATGGTTTCCTCGTCGGGGCGACCGCCGAGGTGCCGGACGACGTGACGGGTCCGAAGCGAGGCCTGCGGCGAATCCTGGGGCGTCGCGGCGTCTGGGTGGCGATAGGACCATGGTACGGGTTCCTCATCATCGTTGGCGGCTTCATGGGTCTAAGGTTTCTGGAGCGATGGCTTCCCGTGTGGCAGAGCCCGCCGACATGGTATGGGAACATCCTGGGCTGGGTCACGTTCGTGAGCCTCATCGTGCTTTATGCCTACGGATGGCTCTGGCCGGCATGGGCCGCGCTCACACGGGCCGCGCGGATCGCGACGTGGCGTCGCGCGCTGTATCGCGGGATCGTCACGGCGCTGGCCTTCGTGGGATCGCTCTTCGGCAGCTTCTGGGCAATCGTCTGGTCGTCGCGCGGCTTCTTCTTCGATGCTCGGGTCATGCCGATGATCGCGCTCGGTTGCGGGTTGCTGGTTCTGAGCGGCTGCGGAGGCCCGGTCACCTACGGCGAGATGCGGCGACGCGAGCTGTTCCACGCGATGCTGCTGGCCTGGACCTTCGCGCTCGCGATGATCTGGTGGTGGTCGAGCCGCCGGCGACAGCGAACGCCGGCGCCGCGAGACCCGCAACGATCGGGCCCCGATTCAAGTCCCCCACCGCCGCCGGACGATCGATAGAGATACGGGGCATTGCAAGTGGCGCGAGCGGCCCGGCGGGCCGTGCCGAAGTTGCACCGGGTTGGGGGTATGCGAGATGACGATGCGGCCGGACTGGGCGGGCGGCGAGGGCATGGTTTGGGGGCTGAGCTGGTTGCTTGCGGTCCTTTGCGGATCGATGGCGGCCGGCGGCGCGCGAGGCCAGGGCCCCTCGGCATCCGGGATCACGCTCGACGGGCTGTTGCGGATGAGCCCGGCGGAGATCGAGTCGGTCTATCGACAGGGGACGGCCGTGGCGATTCCGCCGGGCCGGGTCCGCGGGACGGCGCTGCTGGCCCCGGGCACGCGACGCGCGCGGGTGCTCTCTCGAGGCGCGCGGCTCCTCTGGCAGGGGAAGGTTATCGAGCCGGACGGCACGACGGCGATCAACCGGTTCCTGGGCATCCGGATGATCCGCGGCCAGCTCTACCAGGGCCCGAGCTGGCTCGATGGCGCGCCTTCCCTGATCCTCGACTACCGCCAGACATCCCGGGTCTATGCCCGCAACCGCGATGAGATCCGCCAGGTCGCGCCGGGGTTGTTCCTGGGTCTCATGTATGACCGCACGTCGACGCCGCCGCGGCTCTCGATGTCTTTCGCGCTCGAGGCCATCGACTGACGGAACGAATCGCATTGTGCCATCCGGCCGTTTCGATTAGTTTGCCGCACGATCGCGCGGGGGGATCGTCGCGGTCAGCGATTCGGAACGGAACGGGGGTGGCAGGGATGCCGACGGATTCGCTGGGGCCTGAGCCCCGGGCGGGGATCCGGCGTGCCTGGCCGGAGCTGCTGGTCGGCCTGGTGGCCGCGGTGAGCTTCCTGGGCTGCCTGGGCTCGGTGGACGTCTGGGGCAAGCGCGAGCAGCGTGCATCAGCCGAGGCGCTGGACACGGTCCGGCACAGTCGATGGCTGGTCGCGGAGATCCAGGGGCATCCGCGGCTGGAGAAGCCTCCGCTGCCGCGCTGGATGATCGCGGGACTGATGCAGGCGACCGGCCGCCACGACGAGTGGATCGTCCGGATACCCGGCGCGCTGTGCGCGCTGGCGACCATCGCCCTGGTCTACGCGCTGGGCCGGCGGATGGGTGGCCGCGACGTTGGCCTGGCATCGGCGATGATCCTCGGCTCGTCGGGATTGTTCCTGGGCGAGCTGCGCCAGGCCGGCAACGATGGGCCGCTGGCCCTGTTCACCACGATGGCGCTGTACGCCGCGTGGCGGCTCGTCGGGTCGGACGAGCCGGGCAACGACGCGACCTTGCGCGCCCAGCGCGGCTGGCGCTGGATGTTCGCCACCGCGCTGGGGCTGGGGTTTCTGTCGAAGGGCCCGATCGTCCTGCTGCTGACTTTGACCGCGATCGTGCCGTACCTGATCCAGGCGAGGCGGCTCCGCTCGGGCCTGCGTTTTTTGGTCGACGCGCCGGGTCTCCTGCTCTTCCTGGCGATGGCGGCGAGCTGGCCGGCGGCCGTCGCCTGGCGCGAGCCCGATGCGATCACTCTCTGGTTGATGGAGATGACCGAGAAGGTCGGCATCCTGGCCACCCTGGTGCACCGCCGGCACCCCGTGCTGGCCAGGAACTGGCCGGAGATGATGTTCCCCTGGTCGATCGTGGCGATGGCCGCCGTGATCCTGCCGTTCATCCGTCGCGGCGAGGGAGAAGTTCAGGAAGGCGACCGCGCGGGCGGACTTCGTTCGAGGGCCCCGTCGCCCTGCTGGTTCGCCTGGTGGTGGGCGGCGGGGAACATGGCGAGCTTCAGCGTCTGGGCGGTGGCGAAGCCGAACTACTACCTTCCCTGCATCCCCGGAATGGCGCTTCTGACCGGCTGGACCTGGGTGCGGTTGTCGCGAGGTGCGCGACGGGCAAGCTCCGGGCGTCGAGGACTCTCGGCCCGGCTGATTCTCCAGGCGCAATGGGTGCTGATCTTCGTCGCGGCGGTCGTGGCGCCGATCGCGGCGCGGCCCTGGATTCCGCGATCGTGCTGGCTGTGGGCCACCGTCGCGACAGCCGTGCTGGCGGCCTCGGTCGCCGCGAGCGCGTGGGCATGGCGTCGCGGGGCGGATGGCCTGTCACTGACACCGATCGCGGCGGCCTGGAGCCTCGGTGTGATCGTGGTCTATGGGATGCTCGCCCCGGTCCAGAACCCCCAGCGCGGCCATCGCGACCTGGCGCGCTCAATCCGCGGGCTCGTCGCCGGCAAGAGCGCGAAGGTTCACTTCTTCAATGAAGTGGATGAGGGACTGTGGTTCTACCTCGAGGGGCTCGAGCTGGAGCCGGTGCCCGACACTCAGCCGCACTACAGCGCGGCTTATGACCTCGTCGCGGCGTACCACTCTCGCGACGATGTATCGGAGACCCTGGAAGACCTCGACAGCCAGCGTGAGACGAGGGAAAAGGACGCCCTGATGCGCTGGCTCGACAGCCGGCGCGCGTCGGTCCCGTATTTATTGATCCGCTCCCGCCTGTTCGAACGCTATGCCGCCGACCTGGCCGGCCGCGTGACGCCCGTCCTGCGCGAGTCGGGCCTGAGCCGCAACGACATGGTGCTGCTCCGCGTCGACGGCCGCCCGCCGCTGGCCGGCCTCGACACCGCCCCCCGGCGCTGAACCCGACACCCCGAGCGTCGAACGGTTGGACTGCGTGCAGACGGAGTCCCCTCACGCCACGCCACGCCACGGGGCGAGGACGACCGCTCTCTCACAGTCACGAGCGGGTCAAGCCAGACCACGGTCGAGCGCGTCCCCTTCTCCCGCAGCCAATGCGCAATCCAACCGAGAGGCGTCCTGACCCGACGCCGACTCCCCGCGGCGCGAGTCGTTCGCCTGGGTCGTCCTGCGCAAAAAGCGAACCTTGACGGCCTCCGGCGAGTCGTCCGACTGGCAAGACCCTTGCGGCCCGACCTGGAGGGTCGCAACGATCCGTCAGGCGCCCATCCTTGTGCAAATCGCCTGGTTTGCCCGACCGCGACGACCGTCAGGTTTGATCGACGTAAGTGGTTGGTACAAAACGATGTTGGTGCTCAAGGGCGCGGACCGGGATGACGATACATGCGGTGGCTCGCCACGGTCAAGCCACGGCGAGAGACGGGAGCACCAGAACGGTGGCATCGATCGGGAAGCGAGAGGCCGCGAGGTCTCGGGTCCCGGGAAGACCTGGCCGACGGACCGATGCCATGGACGACCGAAGAAGAGATCCAGGGTCGAGCGA
>JAKAUH010001064.1 GCA_021818605.1 Planctomycetota bacterium | reverse complement strand
CCCGGTACGGCCTGACCATGGGCGACTGGTACACCAATCCAGGCATCAAGTTTAGCGCTCAGGTCAATAATAATGTTCCTTTCTCCGGCCAGTTTGCGTTCATCCAGTTGACCCAGATCGACCGATCCGTGACAGCGGGTAACGGGCAAAGCTCCCTGGTGAGCTGGGTGAACTGCGCCAAACCGTTTTCGCCCGATCCCAACTATCCGAATCTTGGCACCTGGTGGATGGTCGGCGACCAACCGAAAGTGCCGTCTTCAATTTGACATGTCCTGTCGGGAGCGGAGCATCCGCTGTACCTGGTTGCCTTTGACGTTCTCCGTCGGCAAGCCCAAGGCGGAGATATTGAGGACCGGATTGATCGCCAAGTCGAGAAAGGATTCAACATGATTACCAGCAAGATTGCACCTCGCCCTGTTCGGTGGTTGGCTTGTGCCGTGTCCGCTCTGGTTGTCGTTACGGTTGCCGCCAAGCAGGCGGTTCCCGGAGCGATATCAGCGCGAGAGTTGCCAAGTGATGGAGAACAGAGGGTGAGGCCGCGAAATCTCATGCCCGAGAGGCCCGAGTTCCGCCCAGACGGAGCGGAGCGTGGCAAGGCTGACGAGCCAAAAATTGCCGAGATGGGTGCGGACTGGTCGCACGAAGTGGAAATCAGAGCCGTCGTCGATCGCCACGAGTATCGACAACTTCAACGAATTCATGTCAAATGCGAGGTCAAGAATGTTTCGGGTCAATCACACGTCTTTGTACAAGGCGTGCCGCCGGGAGACCGATACCTGTTTCTGCGCGTTCGAGTTTTCGATACCAAGGGCCACCTCGTCCCAATGACCGAGTACTACAAACACGAAGGGCGTGAGGTCGTGTGGAGCCCTGGTGGAGGGGGCAACACAATGGGAGGGTTTCTCAATGCCTCCTCTTTCTTCCGTGTCGAACTCATTCCGAACCTCGTCTACGACATGACCCGACCCGGTGAGTACTGGATCCTGGTTGAGATGCCGCTCAATACCGGTTATCCCTTCGAGTCGAAGGAGTGGTTTTATGTGCGGGCCAATCCGATCAAGGTCAAGGTGAGGCCAGAGAGATTCCGAGCCGCCACCGAGGAAGAGGGCAACGTGGTGATTGACCCGGACCGACCGTAGGGCGCGTGCTCCATGAGCCCGCAGGCATGCAAAGAAGCCCGCCGCATCCTGTTCGCCGCGCCCTCCTGCTACCTCGACGACTCAAACGGCGCGGCCGTCGCGAGCCGCAGCATGCTGGAGGCCCTAGCTCGCCACGGTTTTGATGCCGAGGCGTTCAGCGGGCTGCATTTCGAGCTCCCGGGCGACGTCGCGCCTGTCTCCCACCTCGACAGTCGCGGGGCGCCGAATCCGGGGAAGGAGGCCAATTCGCCCGCCGCGAGGGTCGCGAAAGTGTCAAGCTGCACCCACCCCGAATCCAGTGGGTTTGGGACGATCCCCGGATCTTTTCCTGCCGTTCGCCAAAGGAGTCCTCATGAACACAAACCTCCTCGGAGCCCGCTCAAGCCAGTGGCTCGCCTGTGTTATGTCCTCTCTTGTCGTTGCGGCGGTCGGCGCGCAGCAGGCGAGTCCAAGGGCCTCGCGACTGCCGGGGCGAGCGCACCAAAGAGAGAAAAAGGAGCGCCTGCCGCATCTTCCTCCGGAGCGGCCCGAGTTCCAGTCTAGCGGGGCGGAGCGCGGGGACGCCGATGAGCCGACGATCGCTGACATGGGCGCGGACTGGTCGCACGAGGTGGAGCTCCGTGCTGCGGTCGATCGCCACGAGTTCCGGCAACTCCGACCCATCATTGTCAAGCGCGAAGTCAAGAATGTTTCAGGCCAACGGCAATTCACCCTTCCAGCCGTTGCGCCGGGGGACCGGTATCTGAGGATGCGGGTCCGGGTCTTCGATCCGAAAGGGCATCTCGTCCCGATGACGGAGTTCTATAAGCACGAAGGGCGCGAAGCTGAGCCGAGAGTCGCCGGAGACGAGAATACGTTGATGGGGTTTCTCGCATCCCCGTTCCGTATCGACGTCATCCCGAACGCCGTGTACGATATGACTCGGCCGGGAGAGTACTGGATCCTTGTCGAGATGGCGCTCAATACCGCGTACCCACCTAACATGAACGAATGGTTCTATGTGAGGTCCAATCCTATCAAGATAGAGATAACACCGGAGGAGTTCAGGCTGCTCCCCAGCAAAGGCAACGTGGTATCTGACCCGGACCGGCCATAGGTCATATGCGCCATGAGCCAGCACGTTTGCGGTGGCGGCCGTCGAATTCTATTCGCCGCGCCCTGCTGCTACCTCGACGACTCAAACGGCACGGCCGTCGCGAGCCGCAGCATGCTGGAGGCTCTCGTTCACCACGGATTTGATGTCGAGGCGTTCAGCGGATTGCAACTTGAACTCGCGGGCGATGTCGGCCCAGTATCCCACCCCGCCGGTCATAGGTTCCTCTTGAATGCGATCGGCGGCGAATCGTGGTCCGCCGACCCTCGAGGCCTTTGGGCGACTACGCCGCCTCATTTCACCGCGACCGTTCGCGGTGTTCCGGCCACACTCTATCGCGGCTCGACCGCGGGATCCCTCGACGACGCCATCGAGCAGGAGTCGTTCCTCCGGCTCTATTCGGCCACGCTCGAGCGTTTCCGTCCGGACATCGTGGTCAACTACGGTGGCGACCACCTGGCCCATGAAATACGCCGGCTGGCCCGCGCGGCGGGGGCGGTCGTCGTGTTCGCGCTGCACAACTTCAGCTATCCCGATGCCTCCCCGTTCGCGACGGCCGACGCGGTCAGCGTGCCGTCGCAGTTCTCCGCGGACTACCACCGCTCGGCGCTCGGGCTGAAATGCACGGTCCTGCCGAACATCATCGCGCTCGACCGCGTTCGCGCGGCCCATCGCGAACCCCGTTACGTCACCTTCGTCAACCCGATCCTCGCGAAGGGCGTCCACGTTTTCGCCAGGATCGCGGACGAACTCGGCCGGAAGCGCCCCGATATCCCCTTCCTCGTCGTCGAGTCCCGTGGGTCGGAACGGACCCTGGCCGACTGCGGGCTCGACCTGAAGCAGCATGGGAATGTGTTCCTGATGGGCCACACCGCCGACCCGCGGGACTTCTGGAGCGTGACGCGGATCTGTGTCGTGCCGTCGTTGTGGCGGGAGAGCGAATGCCTGGTCGCCATCGAGGCCATGGTCAACGGCGTGCCCGTGCTCGCGGGGCCGCGCGGCGCATTGCCCGAAACCCTCGGCGGAGCGGGTCTCTTGCTCCCGTTACCCGAGAGGCTAACACCCGAGACTCGCGAGCTGCCATCGGCGGAAGAGGTCTCGCCCTGGGTCGACGCCATCGAGCGCGCCTGGGACGATCCGGACTGGTACGACGAGCTGAGCCGCCGGTCGCTTGCCGAGGCCCGGCGCTGGCCACCCGAGGCCCTCGAACGCCGCTACGTGGAGTTCTTCGCGAATGTAGCCCCGAAGGCAAACGGGGACGGTCCTGAGACGACAGGCATGTCGATCGATCCTGACGGATAGCGACCCTTCGGCTACAATCGATCGGTGATGTCGATTCCCGATGTCAGTCGCGGACCGGAGGTCCCGCCGATGAGTACCGTCTCCACGCCCCGGCCGCCCGCGCCGCCCGCCGACGATGCCGACCCCTTCCGCTTCGGCTGGCGATACGTTACCACCCGCCAACCCGACGGCAGCGAGTCCGTCGAGCAGGTGCCCCTCACCGAAGAGGACGTCCTGTTCCCCGAGGAGGGGGATTACATCGTGCAGACGGACCTCCACTCCACCGACATCGCCTACCTCAAGAACGTCTTCAACGCCCGGCTCGCCCGGGTGCGACGGGCGGTGGCCGTCGCCGACTGCCTCGTTGACTGGGGTGTCCGGGCCCTCCGCCCGATGGGCCCGGACATCGCCGTGTTCTTCGACGTCGCCCGCCGCAAGGACTGGGCGACGCTCAACGTGGCCGCCGAGCGCGCCCGGCTCGGTCCAGTGGTCGAGGTCACCTCGCCCTCGACGCGAGACAACGACCTGGATCGCAAGCCCGCGCTGTACGAGCGCGCCGGGGTTCCGCTGTACGTGATCGCCGACGCGACCGAGGCCGGGCCGGGCCTTCGGCGACTGCGGTTGTTCGCCTATCGCCTCGAGCGGGGCGGTTACGTTCGCGTCGAGCCCGATGCTCAGGGCCGGATCTGGATCGAGGCGGTCGGGCTGTGGCTGGGGGTGGTGCGCGACGAGGAGATGGACTGCGACCGCCTGGCCTGCTACGACGGCGAGACCGGCGAGGAGGTCGGCGACTACCAGGCCGTCACCCGGGCGCTGGAGGAGGCAATGGCCGAGCGAGTCCGGGCCCAGAAGCAGGCGCGGGCCGAACGGAACGCACGCCGCCGGGCCGAGGTCCACGCCCGCGCCGAGGCCGACGCCCGTTCCCAGGCCGAGGCCCGTGCCGCCCAGGCCGAAACCCACGCCCGCGCCGAGGCCGACGCCCGTTCCCAGGCCGAGGCCCACGCCCGCGCCGAGGCCGACGCCCGTTCCCAGGCCGAAACCCGCGCCGCCCAGGCCGAAACCCACGCCCGCGCCGAGGCCGACGCCCGTTCCCAGGCCGAGGCCCGCATTCGCGAGCTGGAGGAAGCCCTTCGTCGGCTCGGGCCGGGGTTTTGAGCGGAGC
>JAKAUH010001097.1 GCA_021818605.1 Planctomycetota bacterium | reverse complement strand
CGGTCGCCGCGGCGGGGATCGGCCTGGTCGCGATGGCCCTCGGGCTGGGGCTTACCTTGCGCGGGGCCTCGGGATCGCCGGGGCGGCCGTCGCGGAATCCGGTGCTGGTACGCGTCGCGGCGACGGTCCGGCCGGCGCCAAATTCCAGCCGGCCCGACGATCCCCTGCCCGCTCACGCCCGCGCGCGGCTGGGGACGATCCGGTTCCACAGCGGCGATACCGTCGGCCAGGTACTCTACACGCCCGACGGGAAGCACCTGATCACGGTCGACTGGAACCACGTGATCCGGGTCTGGGATGCCGACTCGGGCCGGATTGTCCGCGACATCGGCGATCCCGCGATCGAATTCCGGAGGATCGCCCTGTCGTCGGACGGCAAGACACTGGCGACCGCCGAGTACCCCAGTCGGCTCCGCCTCTGGGACCTCGCCACGGGGAAGGAGACGAAACGGTGGCATGAGGCCAACGACGAGGACTTCCGATTCCTGAGCTTCGAGAAGATCGCCTTCGCGCCCGACGGCCGGACGCTCGCCGTCGGCATCACGCAGTATCGCAGTGCGACCAAAACCTACGAAAAGTGGATCGATCTCCGCGATACGACCGGCCCGACCGAGCGCCGCCGACGGATCCGGGTGGACTGGCTCCGGCTCAAGGATCTGGCCTTCGCGCCCGACGGGAAGACGCTGGCGACCGCCAGCGAGGACTCCGAAGTCGATGCCAGGGGCCAGAAGGTCGGGCCCGAGAAGGGTTCGGTGCGGCTCTGGGACCTCGCCACGGGAAGGGAGAGGCGGCGGTTTGCCGTCAGCGGCGCCCTCGTCGAGTCGTTCGCGTTTTCCCCTGCAGCCCGCCTGCTGGCCGCATCCGTCACCGATGGCACGACACGCTTCTACGAGCTGGATACGGGACGGGAGCGGGAGCTGAGACCGGGCCAGAAGGCGGGCCGGCGGCCGTCGGCCGGCGGCGATCGTTCCCCCTTCGACCAGCCGCGGGCCATGAACTGTGTGGTATTCTCGCCCGACGGCTCGATCCTCGCGGGCGGGACGACCGGCGCGGTGTACCTCGGCGACTTCTCGCTCGCCATGATCCAACTATGGGACGCGGCCAGCGGTCGGGAGCTGCGGCGGATCCCGGCGCACCAGCAATGGGTCGGATCGCTGGCGTTCGCGCCCGACGGCCGGACGCTCGCATCCACCGGGGTTGAGCCGACGATCGGCTTCTGGGACGTCGCCACCGGACGCGAGGTCGTCGAGCAGCTCGGGCACCGCTCGTCGATCCGGGCCCTGGCCGTGTCACGGAAGGACGGCACAATCTTCACCGGCGGCTATGACGGCACGATCCGGCAGTGGGACCCGGCCACCGGGCGCGAGCTGGCGATCGTCGCGCGGCTCGAAGCTCCCGCCGATTCGTGGGCCCTGTCGCCCGACGGAAAGTCGCTGATCGTCTGCGACCGCATGGGGCTGACTCTCGTCCTCTGGAGCATCCCGGAGCGTCGCCAGATCCGCGGGTTCCCGCGCGGTAATCAGACGGTCGTCCATCGCGCCGCGTGGTCACCCGATGGCACGACGTTCGCGGCCGAGGGGCGGATCTGGGACGTGGCCGCGGGCCGGGTGCGGACGGTCTGCCGGACCCCGGATGGGAAGGACGCTGACTGGCTTCCGATCGCCTATTCGCCCGATGGCCGTACACTGATCGCCGCCGGCCAGCGAGAGATTTCCACCTGGGACATCGCCACGGGGAAGCGAGTCGGCGACGCGGTCCAGATCGAGAAGCTCCATATGCTGGCCGTGGCCTTCTCGCCTGACGGTCGGGTCCTGGCTTCGGGCGGGATCGTCAGCCGCTCGCGTGCGAATGGCGTGGTCGATCCGTCGATCCGTCTGTATGAAGTGACTACGGGGAAGCAGATCGCCGCGCTGCAGGGCCCAGAGGCAACCACGCTCTGCCTGGCGTTCTCGCCCGATGGCCGCCTGCTGGCTGCCGGGATCGGCGACCGGTGGCCGATCAGCGAACATTCGGTCCAGGTTTGGGACGTTGCCACCGGCCGCGAGCTTCGCCGGTTTGACGGGCACCGAGGGATGGTCAACGCCGTCGCCTTCACGCCCGACGGCCGCTCGGTCGTCTCGGGCAGCGAGGACGGCACGGCGCTGGTGTGGGATGTCTCGGACCTGGTGGTGCGATGAGAGAACGCGTGAAAGAGAGAATCCCCCGCCTTGCGGACCGATGTGGTTCAGGCCTTCCAGCCTGACGATCAGGCCCCGTCGGGCTGGAAAGCCTGACCTGTTTTCATGCCGGCGAATATTGACCCTTGCTCTCGACGGGGGCGATCCGTTGGCCGGAAACCGTGGACGAGGTAAAATCAAGGCTCGCCCCGCGCCGGTTGACGCGGGCCATCCTCGACCCGGGGGATCAGCGGACCATGAGCGCCCTCAGAAGCTTCCTGGAAGGACACGCCTCGTCGCAGGCCGACCGGGCCCGGCGCGGAAATGAACTGGAGGAATGGAGGACGGCGCTCGATTCCCTGATGTCCCGGTTTGAGGGCTGGTTGCGCGCCGCCGACCCGAAGAGCGCGCTGACGATCGATCGCATCCCCATCACGATCCGCGAGAGGCGGCTCGGGACCTACGACGTCGAAGGTCTCCGCGTGCGTCTCGGGCTCCGGGAATTCCGCGTCGAGCCGGTGGCACGCTACGCGCTCGGATCGATCGCGGGCGACGAGCTGGGCACGACCATCCGGGACGGTTGGGTCAACATGACCAGCGGCGACAAGGGGTATGTGCTCTACCGGAGCAAGCGGGACGAGGGCGACGCCTGGGTGATCGCCGATGATCGAACCTACGAACCCCGGGAACTGGACGAGTCGGCCTTCGAGGCCGCGGTCCTGAACTTGCTGAGATGACGACGCTTCAAGAAGCGTGGATCTGGTATCAGGAGACCCGGCGCGTGCTGCGGGTTGCGAAGCGCCTGGGCGATCTCCACTGGGATCAACTTCCCTGGGACGGCGAACTCGGGAAGGACGAGGAACTCAAGCCTTTCCAGGGTGCGCAGGTCGCGGGGCCGGCCGATCGGGCCCTGGCCCAGCTCGACGATCTGGCCATCGTCCTTTTTTTCTCCGTCTTCGAGTCCACCGTCCGGGAGCGAATCCGTGCCGAGGTGGGCGTCGAGAAGTTGACATTGCGACACCCCGTCCTCCGGCGTGCCGCCGACGAAGCGGAGCAAAGCCTGGATCGAGGGAGCTTTCATCGAGTCCTTGAACTCCTGAAGAAGTACGATCACGACCTCGTCGAGCAGGTCCGTCAGGTGCGGCGTTATCGCAACTGGGTCTCGCACGGCCGGCGCGGGGCATGTCCGTCGCCGCTCAATGCCAGGTCGGCCTATGCTCGCCTCAATGCTTTCCTCGATCGCCTCGAACAGGAATCACCGCGAGGTGAAGCGTGAGGGAGGATTCTTCGCCCGAAACTTGCAGCGCCCGGGCCTCTGGTGGGCAATTAGCGATGACGGCGCGGACGGATCGCACGCAGGAAACGGGGCGAGGGCTCGGACATGGCGAGCGGATCGTCGGGCGAGATGGGCCGGCACCTGCGGCAGCTCTTCGGCGCCGGGAGCGTCGTCGGGCTGAGCGACGGCGAGTTGCTCGAGCGGTTCGCCGCGTCGCGGCGGGACGATCCTCGACGCGAGCCGGCCGAATCGGCGTTCGAGGCGATCGTGGCGCGGCACGGCTCGGCGGTGCTCTCCGTCTGCCGCCAGGTGCTGGGCGACGATCACGCGGCCGAGGACGCCTTCCAGGCCACGTTCCTCGTTTGGTGCGGCGGGCGGACTCGCTGCGGCTGCGCAACAGCGGCTCGCTGGGCTCGTGGCTGTACGGGGTGGCCCATCGCACCTCGCTGAAGGCGCGCAAGGGGGCGATCCGGCGGCGGGCTCGCGAACAGCGAGTGGCGCTCCCCGAGGCGCGGGGCGGACCAGCCGTGGTCGTCGAGGTCGAGCGCGCCGACCTGGCCGCGGCCCTGCACGCCGAGGTCGCCCGGCTGCCGGCCAGATACCGGGCTCCGCTGGTCCTGTGCTACTTCGAGGGCCGATCGCACGACGAGGCCGCGGGGGCTCTGAACTGGCCGGTCGGAACCGTCCGGTGCCGGCTCTCGCGCGGCCGCGAGATGCTGCGCAAGCGGCTGGTCCGCCGCGGGCTGACGCTCTCGGTGGCAGCCGGACTGGCCGGTGGCAGACCGTGGTCGGCCTCGGTGGCGCGGGCCGAGGTCCCCGCGCGTCTGGTCCGCGCGACGATTGAATCCGCGCTCGCCGGCTCGACCGCCGCTCCCCTTGCCGCGGTGGTGCGCGCGGCGATCGGCCCGTGGCTCATCGCTCGCTGGCGTACGGCCGCGCTGGCGGCCGTGCTCGGCCTGGCCGCGATCACATCGACGGTTGCCATTACATGGATGCCGGACCCGGGTGGAATGCCGGCCTCGCCGCCCGCGCGGACGGTCGCCGCGACGACTCCGATCGTTCCCGCTCCGCCGGATGCCGGCGTGCCGGCCGGCGGCCTGCCGGCCCATGCGCAGACCCGGCTGGGGACCGACGCGTTCCGCCACGGCAGCCTGGTTAGAGCGCCTTGCGGTTGCATGGCATACGAGTTAAACGGAGAATATTGTGAGGAGGTGACCCATGTCTGCCTACTCTCAAGATCTCCGACAGCGCGTC
>JAKAUH010000151.1 GCA_021818605.1 Planctomycetota bacterium | reverse complement strand
GGCCGGCCGCGGACCTTCTCGGCGACAAGGAATGTCATCTGGCCGCCGTCCAGAGGTGGGATCGGCAGGAAGTTCAGCACCGCCAGGTTGATGCTGAGCATCCCCAAAAAGTAGATGAAGTACACGAACCCCAACCGCGCCATGCTGTAGGCAATGTGCGAGATCCGGATGGGTCCGCCCAGTCCGCTGAAGCCCACCCGGCCGGTGGCCAGGCTCTTGAAGGTCGCGTAGATGGTCGTGACGTTCTCGGCGGTGTCCTCGGCTCCCAGCCGGATCGCCGCGCCGATCGGTTGCGGGGGCATCTTGCGGTGCATGGTCATGAAGTCGAGCCCGCGCCCGGGGAAGAACCAGTCGGCGGCCGGTTCGGGCTGGACGCGGCGGGCCTGCGAGCCCTTGTTGACGACCAGCTCGAACTCGTAGTCGCGATTCTCCTGGATCGCGCCAAAGGCGTTGACCCATGAGGCGGAGCCGTCGTCGAACTTGAGGGTTGTGGGCTTGCCGGCCTTCTTACCGCCGGGGGATCTGGCCGGCGTGAGGGTCAGGCTGTTGATGACGTCGCCGGGCTTGATGCCGGCCCTGTCGGCGGGCGACCCGGGCCGGACAGCGGCGACGCGGGACGAGATGGGCAAGCTCAGGCCCAGCCCAGGGACGTCGAGCTGCTGCGCCGTGTCAAAGATGGTCGTGGTCCAGGGGAACGAGGCGTCGGGCGTGGCGGTGAGGGTCTGGGGCTTGCGTCCGCCGTCGGCGCCGAGCCGCTCCACCTCGAAGGTCATCGCCTTGCCGGCCTTGCGGCGGCAGAGGTCGGGCAGGTGCATCGGGTCGAACTCAGCGTCGTCGTCGACCTTGAGGATCCGGTCCCCCGCGCGGAAGCCGGCCGTGTCGGCCGACGAACCGGCCCGCACGGCGCCGACGGGCTCGGGGATCATCCGCAGGCCGAAGTCGAGGAACGGCGCCGGGGGCATGGTGAGCGTGAGCCGCTCGCGGACCGGTCCATCCTCGGAATCCCGCCGCTCGATGACGTGGCGGATCGGGCGGTCGAGGTTGGCCGAGAGCAACGTGTTGTAGTCCTCGACGTTCTCGATCGGTCGGGGCTCCTCGCCATCGGGTCCGGCGGCGACGAGGGTATCCAGGAAGTCCTCGTTCTCCGCACGCTCCAGTCCCGGGTATGTGGGTGGTTTGGAGATCCCGGCCGGAGCCCGGAAACTGCCGATGAACCGGTCGGGTGGCCGGCCGACGCCGATCGTCGGATGGTCGTTCCCGGCCTCGCGGACCGGCTGGATGTTCATCTCGATCGACTCGGCGACGCCCGGGCGGCGGACGACGAAGTGCAGCACCTCGCCGCTGCCGCTGAGCGTGACCTTCATCAGCAGGGTCTTGAAGCGGATGTCGCGGCGGCCGTCGATCGAGACGATCTCGTCCCCCGGGCGCAGGCCGGCGACATACGCCGGCGACGCCGGCACGACGGTCCCCACGATCGCCGGGATCTCGTCCATCCCGTGGCCATACGCGTAGATGAAGCAGGCCAGGCCCAGAAAGATGTTCATGATCACGCCGGCCGAGATGATCGCCATGCGGGCGCCGACCGACTTGTTGGGATAGGCGCGGGGGTCGGTGGTCCTGGCCTCCTCGCTGGTCTCCTCGCCCTCGCCCAGCATCTTGACGAATCCGCCCAGGGGGACCGCCGCCAGGACATACTCGGTCTCGCCCCGGCGGAAGCCGAAGAGCGTGGGGCCGAAGCCGATCGAGAACTTCTCGACCTTCACGTCGTTCCATTTGGCCAGCACGAAGTGCCCCAGCTCGTGGATAAAAATCACGAAGCCCAGGCCCAGGGCCACCAGCAAGATTGCGAACACGGTGCTCAGGGTCGCCAACGCTCAACCTCCCGCCGGGCCGTTGCGTCGACGCTCCAGAGCGTCTCGAGCGCGGGCCGAGGATCATACGTGTGAGAATCCAGCGCCGCGCGGCAGGCGCGGGCGATGTCGAGAAAGCCAATCTCGCCCCGGAGGAACCGGGCAACCGCCGCCTCGTTGGCGGCGTTCAGCGCGGCGCCGGCGGTCCCGCCGCGGCGCATGACCTCGAAGCCCAGGTCGAGGGCCGGGAAGGTCTCGCGGTCGGGGGGCTCGAAGTGCAGGGCCAACGGGTTCGCCCAGTCCACCCGGCGGCTCGGGCCGTCGGTGCGATCGGGATAGGTCAGCGCGTACTGGATCGGCAGCCGCATGTCGGGCGGCGAGAGCTGCGCGAGCACGCTGCCGTCCACGAACTCGACGAACGAGTGCACGACGCTCTCGGGGTGGATTACCACCTCGACCTGCTCCGGCTCCAGCCCGAACAGCCAGCGAGCCTCGATCACCTCGAGCGCCTTGTTCATCAGGGTGGCCGAGTCGATCGTGATCTTCGGTCCCATCTGCCAGGTTGGGTGCTTCAGCGCCTCCTCGGGCGTCACCCGCGCCAGCTCGCGCGCCGTCCGCCCGCGGAACGGGCCGCCTGACGAGGTCAGCACCACGCGCCGCACCTCGCTCCGCCCGCCGGCCTTGAGCGCCTGGAAGATCGCGGAATGCTCGCTATCCACCGGCAGGATCGTCGCGCCCCGCGCCCGGGCCAGCTCCATCACCAGCGGCCCGGCGACCACCAGCGTCTCCTTGTTCGCCAGCGCCACGATCTTGCCCGCCTCGACCGCCGCCCACGTGCCGTTGAGCCCCTCGGCGCCGACGATCGCGCTCAATACCCGGTCGGTCTCGGCGTGCTGGACCATCCGGACCAGCCCGTCACGCCCGCCGAGCACCTCAACGCCCGTCCCCTTCAGCTCGGCCGTCAACAGCGGCACCAGCTCGCGCTCGACCACCGCGACGAACCGCGGCCGATGCGCCAGCGCCTGCGCCGCCAGGTCCTTCCACCGCGTGTGCCCGCTCAGCCCCCACGCCCGCAGCCGAGAGCCACCGTCGTGCTCGATCACGCTCAGCGCACTCTGGCCGATCGATCCCGTCGAGCCCAGGATCACCACGCGCGTCGTGGGGTTGGTCTGCTCCATCCGTCTTTGCTCGCTGGTCCTCGGCCTCTGGTTAGTGGTCAGTGGTCAGTGGTCAGTGGTCAGTGAGTAGTGGTTAGTGGTCAGTGAGTGGTGGTCAGTGGTCAGTGGTCAGTGGTCGGTTTGTAGAGTGGGCATTGCCCGCCACTTCGAGGCCCCGGCCAGTGGGCGATGCCTGCCCTTCCCTGGCCAACCCCCCGCCGAGACGGGCTCTCCATTGGTCGGTCGTTAGCACCCGGGCTGTCCGCCGGGGTAGCATGGAGGTCGCACGCCCATCAAGAGCATAAGGAATCCCGGCCGATTCGGACAAGCCGGGGGGGGCGGACGGGTCTGTCGGTGCGGTGCTGAACGGACGCTTCGGAGCGGCACGGGGGCGAAACGCTCTTTTCGAGCCGGGCCTGGGAAGTCCATGATGGTATCGAGAGGCCGACCCGGCGGCAATTGTGCCGCCTGGCGGACGAGGTGACCACGACTCGATTCGACTCGACAGGTTCGGGGTGATTCCATGCGTGACGGTCGGCTTGGGCCCGGGATCACCCGGACGGTGAGGGCGTTCGGACTGGCCCTGCTGGTGGCGAGCGGCTGCTCGCAGCAGGAGGAGGCCCAGCCGGACCCCGGGGTTTCTCCGTTCTATGACGGACCCGCGGCGGGGGCGAACAGCACGACGGCGGTGCCGGGGCAGCCGCTGGTCGGCGGCCCGGCGAGTGGCTCCGCGCCGGCCGGCCCGGCCGGGGTCGACATCTCGGGCCTTAACGCGCCGGCCCCGGTCGGCCCGATTCGACGCGACGACGTCGAGCGGCAACTCCGGATCGCCCAGCGCGCGGCGACACACGGCGACAAGGCCCGCGCGACTGCGATCCTCGACCGGATCCTCGAGGTCCAGCCCGACCATCGCGAGGCGATGACTAACCGCGCCGCGATGGCCTGGGAGCAGGCCCAGAAGGCCGACTCGCCCGAGGAGAGGACCGCCGCTGCCCGCAAGGCCGGCTCCCTCGTGCGAAGGCTCCGCGCGACGTTCGAACGGCTTAGCCGTCCGGAGCTCGAGTTAATCGCGCAAATCCTTTACGACGAGATCCGCCTGGCGACGAAGGAAGGCCGGCTCGAACAGGCCGCCGCCGTCATCAAGGAGGTGAACGACGCGGGGTTCGAGCCGTTCGACCGCGTCGACCACGACGACGAACTGGTCAAGCTCCGCGACTCGAAGGCCTATCGCACGGTCATGGCGCAGGTCGACGCCGAGCGGCTGGCCGCGGCCCGCCTTCGTGCCAGGGGACGCCTCGACAAGCGGCCGGGCTTCGCGTTCGACTTCCACCTCAAGGACATCGACGGCAACCCGATTTCGCTCGACCAGTACCGGGGTAAGGTCGTGCTGGTGGACATCTGGGGCACCTGGTGCAAGCCCTGTCGCGATGCCCTGCCCTTGCTGGCACAGATGTACTACAAGCACCACCGTCGCGGCTTCGAAATCATCGGTCTGGCCTACGAGCCGAGTGCCCCGGACGCCCAGACGGCGCTTCACAACGTCAAGGATTTCGTGAAACAGTCGGGGATCCCCTACCGATGCGCCATGGGCGACGAGGAGACCCAGAAGAAGATCCCCGACTTCAAGGCGTACCCGACAACGCTGCTGATCGACCGGACGGGGAAAGTGCGGGTGCTCGTCA
>JAKAUH010000014.1:331-4689 GCA_021818605.1 Planctomycetota bacterium | reverse complement strand
GACGACATCCGCCGGCTGCGGGTGCGGAACTCGGGCGGCACGATGGTCCCGGTCGGGGCGGTGGCCGACGTCAAGATGATCAACGGCCCGCTGGTGTTGACCCGGTACAACATGTACCCGGCGGCGTCGATCAACGGAAACGCCCGGCCAGGGGTCAGCTCGGGTCACGCGATCGAGGTCATGCAGGAGTTGGCCCGATCCGAGCTGCCCAAGTCGATGTCGTTCGAGTGGACCGAGCTGGCATATCTCGAGCTGGAGGCGGGCGACACGGCGATGATCGTGTTCGCCTTCTCGATCGTGATGGTGTTCCTGGTGCTGGCGGCACAGTTCGAGAGCTGGTCGATGCCGCTGGCGGTGATCCTGTCGGTGCCGCTGTGCATCCTGGGCGCGCTGGCGGGGGTCAACGCGGCCGGCATGGATATCAACATCTTCACGCAGATCGGCCTGGTGGTGCTGGTGGGCCTGGCGAGCAAGAACGCGATTCTGATCGTCGAGTTCGCCAAGGTGATTCGACGGTCGGGGCACTCGATCCGCGAGGCGACGCTTCAGGCGTGCCGGCTGCGGCTGCGGCCGATCATCATGACGTCGATGGCGTTCATCCTGGGCGTGCTGCCCTTGCTCTTCGCCCACGGCGCCGGGGCTGAGATGCGGCAGTCGCTGGGCATGGCGGTTTTCAGCGGAATGCTGGGCGTGACCATCTTCGGCATCCTGCTGACGCCCGTGTTTTTCTACCTGATCGACAGGGTGAGCGAGTCGAGCCTCTTCGCCTCGCGCGGCGTCCGGACGGTCGGCCGATTCGTCCTGCTGGGCGTGATCTCGCTGGTCTTCCCGCCGATGCTGCTGGTCTACGCCATTCGCTCGTGGCGGTCGTCGTCAACGACGCCCGACGAGGCGGACAAGGCTTCCATTAGTCATCGCAAACCCGAGGCGGACGCCCGGCCGTTGCCAGGCCCCCTGCCGGAATCCGAATCCGAGTCGCTCGAGCTCGTGGAACAGGAGTGACGGTCCCGTGTTCTCTCGATTCTTCATCGATCGCCCGATCTTCGCCACGGTGCTCTCGATCGTGATCACCCTGGCGGGCGGGATCAGCCTGTTCACGCTGCCGGTGGCGCAGTATCCCGATATCACTCCGCCGACGGTCGAGGTCTCGGCGTACTATCCCGGCGCCAATGCCCAGGTCGTCGCCGACACGGTCGCCGCGCCGATCGAGCAGCAGGTCAACGGCGTCGAGAACATGATGTACATGTCGTCCCAGTGCACGAATGACGGCACGTACACGCTGACCGTCACCTTCCGGCCGGACGTCAACGTCGACCTGAACATGGCCCAGGTGCTGGTTCAGAATCGCGAGTCACTCGCCGAGCCGATCCTGCCGGATCTGGTCAAGCGCCGCGGCGTGGCGGTGAAAAAGAAGTCGCCCAGCATCCTGATGATCGTGAACGTCTTCTCGCCCGACGGCTCTCGCGACAACCTGTACCTGAGCAATTACGCGACAATCCAGCTTCGCGACGAGCTGGCGCGGCTGGACGGTGTGGGCGACATCACCTACATCGGCCAGCGCAATTACAGCATGAGGGTCTGGCTGGACCCGGAGAAAATGTCGTTTCGCGGCCTGTCGAGCTCGGACGTGGTCAACACGATTAGCGAGCAGAACATCCAGGTCGCGGCTGGCCAGCTCGGCCAGCCGCCGGTCCCGCGAGGCCAGGCGTTCCAGTTACCGATAACAACACTCGGCCGGCTCAAGGACCCCGAGCAGTTCGCCAACATGATCCTCAAGACCGATGCCCAGGGCGGCGTGGTCCGGCTTCGCGATGTGGGCCGCATCGAGCTGGGCGCGCAGGGCTACGACCAGGCGTGTACACTCGACGGCAAGCCGACCGTGGCGCTTTCCGTGTACCAGAGGCCCGGGTCGAACGCCCTCGATACGGCCGAGGCCGTCCGGCAGAAGATGCTCGAGCTGAAGGATCGCTTCCCCGAAGGCGTCGATTATGCGATCGCGTATGACACCACGCCGTTCATCACCGAGTCCGTCAACGAGGTCTTCAAGACCCTGCGAGACGCGGTCATCCTGGTGGCGTTCGTGGTGCTGCTGTTCCTCCAGAACTGGCGGTCGGCCGTGATCCCGCTGGTCGCCGTGCCGGTCGCCATCGTGGGAACGTTCGCCGTGATGGCCGCGCTGGGATTTAGCCTGAATAACCTGACGCTCTTCGGCCTGGTGCTGGCGATCGGGATCGTGGTGGATGACGCGATCGTCGTCGTCGAAGCGGTCGAGCACCACATCGAGCATGGCCTGGCGCCGCGAGAGGCGACGATCACGGCGATGAGCCAGGTCTCGGCGCCGGTGATCGCGGTCGGCCTGGTGCTCACGGCGGTGTTCGTCCCCTGTGCGTTCATCACCGGCATCTCGGGCCAGTTTTACAAGCAATTCGCCCTGACGATCGCGACCTCGACGGTGATCTCGGCGTTCAACTCGCTGACGCTCAGCCCCGCGCTGGCGGCCCTGCTGCTGAAGCCGCGGGTCAAGGGGGTGTTCCAGGCACTGCCGTGGCCGGCCTTCGTGCTCGCCGGCGGCTGGGCGGGCTACGCGCTGCTCGGGCCCGAGATCCCCGACTGGCTCGCCGCGCGCGGGCTCCACGGGCAGTTCAGCACGAAGTGGACGTCGCCCGAGATGTCCGCCAGGCTGATCGGGCTGGTCCTCGGCGCAGCAGGCGGCTGGATCGTCAGCGGCCTGCTGAACCGGATGTTCGGCTGGGTCTTCTTCCTGTTCAACAAGGCGTTCGACGTGGCCACTTCGGCGTACACCCGGATGGTCGGCGGCCTGCTGCGGATCAGCGTGCTGGTCCTGGTGCTTTACGGCGGATTGCTCGTCCTCACCTACTGGGGAATGACCCAGACGCCCACCGGCTTCATCCCGCCGCAGGACAAGGGATACCTGCTGGTCAACGTGCTGCTGCCGGATTCCTCGTCGCTGGAGCGGACGCAGAATGTGATGGCAACGGTTGAGCGGCTGGCGCTCAAGGAGCCAGGCGTTTCGCACACGCTGTCGATCGCTGGCCAGTCGATCCTGATGAATGCCAATGCGCCGAATTTCGGCGCGATGTACATCATGCTCGACGATTTCCACCACCGAGCCGCCGAGGGACTGAGCGGACCCGTGATCGCCGACCGCCTCAAGGCGGCGCTTCAGAAGGAGATCCGCGACGGGATGGTGAATGTCTTCGAGGCCCCGCCGGTCGACGGCCTGGGGACGGCGGGCGGCTTCAAGATGGTCATCGAGGACCGGGGCGACCTGGGCTCGCAGGAGATCGAGTCGGTCGCCAACCACATTGTCGCGACCTCGAACGAGCCCCCCTACTCCGACGCCCTCGCGGGACTGTTCACCAGCTTCCGAGCCAACACGCCCTGGCTATCACTCGAGATCGACCGCGACCGCGCCAAGCTGGCAGGAGTCTCGATCGCCGAGCTGTTCAACACGTTGCAGGTGTACCTCGGCTCGCTGTACGTCAACGATTTCAACCTGTTCGGCCGGACCTGGCAGGTGAACGTTCAGGGCGAGGCGAACTTCCGCAAGCAGATCGCCGACCTGACCGGCCTGCGGGTGCGCAATGCCCAGGGCGGCATGGTGCCGATCGGTAGCCTGGCATCGGTCAAGGACGTCAGCGGCCCGGTCATGATCATTCGTTACAACATGTACCCATCGGCGACGATCAACCTGAACCCGGCGCCGGGGACCAGTTCGGGCCAGGCGATCACGGCGATGGAGAACCTAGTCGACGGCGAACTGCCACAGGCCATGCGCTCGGTCTGGACCGAGCTGGCGCTCTTGCAGCTCCAGACCGGAAATACCGCGATGTTCGCCTTCACCCTGGCGGTTATCCTGGTGTTCCTGGTGCTGGCCGCGCAGTACGAAAGCTGGTCGCTCCCCCTGGCGGTCATCCTGGTCGTCCCGATGTGCTTGCTCTGCTCGATCGTGGGCGTGAACCTCGCGAAGATGGATATCAATATCTTCACCCAGGTCGGCTTCATCGTGCTGGTGGGCCTGGCGTGCAAGAACGCCATTCTGATCGTCGAGTTCGCCAAATCGCAGCGCGAGGCGGGTTCGACGGCGCGATCCGCGACTCTCGAGGCCTGCGAGTTGCGGCTCCGGCCGATCATGATGACATCGTTTGCCTTCATCCTCGGCGTGGTGCCGCTGATGATCTCGGCGGGTGCCGGTGCCGAGATGCGGCAGACCCTGGGCACGGCCGTGTTCAGCGGCATGCTGGGCGTCACGCTGTTCGGCATCTTCCTGACGCCGGTGTTCTACTACGTCATCCAGTGGGTCAGCGATCGCCGCGCCGCGAGGCGTCCTCAGGAGT
>JAKAUH010000014.1:0-321 GCA_021818605.1 Planctomycetota bacterium | reverse complement strand
CCGATGGGTCTGACGGCCCGGCCGAGGGGCATGCGCACGACGGCAAGCCTCACGATGTCCAGCCGCACGGCCATGTTCACGAAAACGGCCACGGCAACGGCCACGGCCACGCCGTCACCCATGAACCTCCCAATCGCCACGATCCAGTTCCGACCCTCCGATGACGGATGCCAGCCAGCTGAACGTCGTGCTTGTGCGTCCCGAAATCGCGGCGAATACCGGCGCGATCGGGCGGACGTGTGTGGCAGTCGGGGCGACGCTGTGGCTGGTCCGTCCGCTCGGGTTTCGGCTGGATGACCGTTACCTGCGCCGGGCGGCCCT
>JAKAUH010000831.1 GCA_021818605.1 Planctomycetota bacterium | reverse complement strand
GCTAGGACTGGCCGAGGTGATGGATATCCCGGCCGTCCTGGGTGCCGAATCGGCCGTACTCGAGAAAGTCCAGGCCGCCATCGCGGCGCATGCCGCCGTCGACGGCCACGCCCCGGCGCTCTCGGGTCGCGAGCTGATCGCGTATGCCGCTGCCGGGATCCGCTCGGATCACGAGTCGACGACCCCCGAGGAGGCCCGCGCTCGGGCCGCGCTGGGGATGCTGGTGCAGGTGCGCGAGGGCTCGAGCGCCCGGAACCTCGCGGCGATCCTGCCGCTGCTCGCCGCGGGCGAGCTCGACGGCTCGTGGTGCCTTGCGACGGATGATGTCTTCCCGACCGACCTGCGCCGCCACGGGCACATCGACGGGTTGCTCCGCCGCGTGGTGGCTGGCGGCGTGGATCCGGCCGTCGCGGTCCGGCACGCGTCGTTCGTGTCCGCCCGGCATTATGGCCTGCACGACCGAGGCGCGCTGGGACCCGCCTATCGCGCCGACATCGTGCTCGTCGAGGACCTGCGCGACTTCCGCGTCCACGCGGTGGTCAAGGACGGCCGGCTCGCCGCGCGCGACGGCGGTTGCCTCAACCAGTGCGAGCACTCGCAGCTCGAGCCCGAGAACTCCGTGCGCATCGGGGCGATCGACGAGGGCTCGTTCCGGCTCCCGCTCGCCGAGTCGAGCTGCCCGATGATCGAGATCGTCCCCGACCAGATCGTCACCCGGCGCTCGTCGCGGAGTGTCCGGCGGGTCGATGGCCGGTGGGCGTTCGACCCCGAGCGCGACGTCCTGTTGATCGCCAGCATCGAGCGGCACCGGGCCTCGGGCCGGATCGGCCTGGGCCTGGTGAGTGGGTTCGGCTTCACCCGCGACGGCGCGATCGGCTCGTCCCTGGCACATGACTCGCATAATCTGATCGTCGCGGGGACGAATTCGAGCGACATGCTCGCCTGCGTCCGGGCGATCGCCGAGCACGGCGGGGGCTTCGTGGCGGCCTCGGGCGGGTCCGTGCAGGCGATCCTGCCGCTGCCCGTGGCCGGCTTGCTGTCGCTCGACGACGCCGACACGGTCTGCCGGCAACTCGACGAGGTGAACCAGGCCGCCCACGCGCTGGGCTGCCCGCTGGATGCCCCATTTGGCACGCTGTCGTTCCTGGCGCTGCCGGTGATCCCCGAACTGCGGATCACCACCCGAGGCGTCTTCGACGTGTCGGAACAACGCATCGTCGCCCTGTACTACTAACTTCGAGAGTTTTGTACGCCGTGCAAGATTGTCAAGATGGGCAAGGTGCTCGATCCCCCACTCGCCACTCGCCACTCCCTCCGAGCCACTTGCCACTCGGGTTGCGGCCGAAGGCCGCGCTGTGATTCCCCGATGGATGGAGAGGCTGAAGAAATGGGGACAGGCATCTCGAAGACTCGGAGCCAGTCCCCATTTCTTCAGCCTGTCACCCCTTGCCCGTTTTCCACACGGGGTCGTGGTGCGATTCTCGGGGCGACTCGAACCAGCGGGTCATGGTCATCTTCTGCTGAGTGTAGAAGTGGATCGATTCGATGCCCTGGATGTGCAGATCGCCGAAGAACGAGCCGTTCCAGCCGGTGAACGGGAACCAGGCCATGGGCGCGGGGACGCCGACGTTGATGCCGATCATCCCGGCGTTGAAGTGCTGCTTGAACTGTCGCGCCGCCCAGCCGCTGCGGGTAAAAATGGACGCGCCGTTGCCATAAGGACAACCTCGACCGACGGCCAGCGCCGCGTCCAGATCATCCACCCGGATCACGGATAACACGGGTCCGAAGATCTCCTCGCGCGCGACCTGCATGCCGGGCTCGACGCGGTCGAGCACGCTCGGGCCGATCAGGAAACCGCCGTCGCGATCGGGCAGGACCGTCGCGCGGCCGTCGAGCACGACGTCGGCCCCCTCGCGGGCGCCGATATCCAGGTAGCCGGCGACGCGGTCGAGGTGCTCGCGGGTGATGACCGGCCCCATGTCGACCTCGGCGCCGCCGTCAGTCGGACCGACCTTCATGCTCCCCGCGACGCGCGCCAGCCGCTCGACCAGATCGTCGGCAACGCGCCCAACGGGCATCGCGACGCTCCCGGCCATGCACCGCTCGCCCGCGCAGCCGAATGCCGAAAGCTGCACGGCGCCGACGGCCTGGTCGAGGTCGGCGTCGGGCATGACGATCAGGTGGTTCTTGGCCCCGCCGGCCGCCTGGACGCGTTTGCCGTTGCGCGTGCCCGTCTCGTAGACGTGCCGCGCCACGTCGGTCGAGCCGACGAACGACACAGCGCGGACCAGTGGATGAGTCAACAGCGCATCGACGGTCTCTCGGTCGCCGTGCACGAGGTTGAACACGCCCTCCGGCAGGCCGGAGTCCATCAGCAGCTCGCCCAGCCGGACGGCCGATAGCGGAACCTTCTCAGACGGCTTGAGCACGAACGTGTTGCCGCAGGCGATCGCCACGGGGAACATCCAGAGCGGCACCATGACGGGAAAGTTGAACGGCGTGATTCCCGCGCAGACACCGACCGGATGGCGGATGGTTTCGCAGTCGACGTTCCGCGCGATGTTGGCCAGCGACTGGCCCATGATCAGGCTGGGGACGCCGCAGGCGAACTCGACCATCTCGATCCCGCGCTGGACCGACGCGCGGGCCTCGGCAAGGGTCTTGCCGTGCTCGCGCGTGACCAGCGCGGCCAGCTCCTCCGCGTGTGCGGCGATCCGATCGCGGAACCGGAACATCACCCGGGCCCGCTCGACGACGGGTGTCTCGGCCCAGGCCGGCAGCGCCTCGGCGGCCGCCTGTACGGCGCGGTCGACCTCGTCGGCCGTGCAGAACGGCACGGCGGCGAGGACCCGGCCCGTTGACGGGTTGTACACCGGGCCCAGCCGCGGCGAGCCGCCGGTCTCCCACCGGCCGCCGACGAGCATCTTGACACGTTCGCAGGTCTGGAGGTCGGACGAGGTCGCAGTCATCGCGGTGTCTCCGAAGAGGGGTTCGAGCGACATCATAGCATCGGCGCGCCGGGGTCCAGTAGGATCTTCCCCGGGAAACGATGCGGCATCGCCGCTGGCAACATCGGGGGCGTTCGGGTACGATCGTCACCAACTCCAATCGTATGCGTTGCTCTCGGAGGTTGAGGTATCACCATGCCACGAATCGTCCGGGGCGCTCTGATCCAGGCCACGCTCTGCGAGTCGGCGACGGCGCCGGCCGCCGTCGTCAAGAAGGCGATGATCGACAGGCACGTTGCCCTGATCGCCGAGGCCGCCGAGAAGGGCGCGCAGGTCGTCTGCCTGCAGGAGCTGTTCTACGGCCCGTACTTCTGCGCCGAGCAGGAGCCGAAGTGGTACGAGATGACCGAGCGCGTCCCCGACGGCCCGACAGTCCGGCTGATGATGGAGCTGGCCCGAGATTACGAGATCGTGCTCATCGTGCCGGTTTACGAGGAGGACCTGACCGGCGTCTACTACAACACGGCCGCCGTGATCGACGCCGACGGCCGCTATCTCGGCAAGTACCGCAAGACGCATCTCCCCCACTGCGCGCCCGGTTTCTGGGAGAAGTTCTACTTCCGCCCCGGCAACCTGGGCTATCCGGTGTTTGACACTCGGGTGGGAAAGGTCGGCGTCTATCTCTGCTATGACCGCCATTTTCCCGAGGGCGCGCGCTGCCTGGGATTGAACGGCGCCGAGATCGTCTTCAACCCCTCGGCGACAGTCGCCGGATTGTCCGAGTACCTCTGGAAGCTCGAGCAGCCGGCGCACGCCGTGGCCAACGGGTATTTCGTCGGCGCGATCAACCGGCCGGGATACGAGGACCCGTGGCGGATCGGCGAGTTCTACGGTCAGAGCTATTTCTGCGACCCGCGCGGGCAGATGCTCGCCGTCGGCTGCCGCGATGGCGACGACATCGTGATCGCCGAGCTGGACCTCGACCTGATCCGCGAGGTCCGCAACACCTGGCAATTCTTCCGCGACCGCCGGCCCGAGACCTACGGGGCGATCGTGCAGCCTTGAAACGACAGACTCCGGACGGATGACAACGAGGACTCGAAGGATTTCCGCGAATGAAGACCGCGACGCGCCCGGCACCGGCGCAACTGCCTGTTTCCTCGCCCAGGCCGGCCCCTTACGACGGCCCATCGCGCGACGAGGTGCTCGCCATGCGGCGGCAGTACCTCACGCCGGGGCTGGTGACGTATTACCGCGAGCCCTTGCTCATCGCCGAGGGCCACATGCAGTACGTCTGGGACGAAACCGGCAAGCAGTACCTCGACGCCTTCGCCGGGATCGTGACGATCTCGGTCGGTCACTGTCATCCGACGGTCGTCGAGAAGGTCCGCGAGCAGCTCGGCCGGCTCCAGCACACGACGACGCTCTACCTGCACCCGGCAATCGGCAAGCTCGGCAGGAAGCTGGCCGAGCACATGCCCGAGGGGAGCGAGCTGTCGGTCAGCTACTTCACCAACTCGGGCAGCGAGGCCAACGAGATCGCGATCCTCTCCGCGCGCGAATTCACCGGAAACCACGAGGTCATCAGCCTGCGCAACGCCTACCACGGCGGCACCCAGGCCGCCATGGGGCTCACGGCGCACGGGACCTGGAAGTTCAAATCGAGCCCCGTGGTCGGCGTGAAGCACGCCACACCGGGGTACTGTTATCGGTGTCCGTACGGGCTCGAGTACCCGAGCTGCGA
>JAKAUH010000983.1 GCA_021818605.1 Planctomycetota bacterium | reverse complement strand
CCGCCACCCCGCGTGGCGTGGCGGGGTCGCGGCCGGGTGGGTCCGTCGAGAAGATTCGGTGAGAGGCGCTGCGGTCCGACCCCGGTGGGCTGACGCGCCCCAGCCACGTCCGATCGCCCCCGGAGGGGGGCTCGGAGCCCTGCCGGCACCGACGCTTCGCCGGCCCAGCCCCTTCGTGAGCCACCCATCTGCGATGCGCTCTAACCTGAATGCCTTGCCGCACAGGCATTTGGGGGGACGCATTCGCTCAAAGGCGGCGGTTCCGGCCACCCGCGTGGTTCCCCGCCCTTGACCATCACGCGGCGGCGCCGGATAACAAAGCCCATGGCCAGAATCGGAACGTCAAACTCTCCTGGAGCCTCGTCAAACATCATGACTCAACAGCTTGCACCCATTGCGCAGGTCCGTGGCCGTGAGATCCTCGACAGCCGTGGCAATCCGACCGTCGAGGTCGATGTGATCCTGGCCGATGGGACCCTCGGCCGCGCGGCTGTCCCCTCGGGGGCCAGCACGGGGATCTATGAGGCGGTCGAGCTTCGCGACGGCGACAAGGCGCGCTACCTCGGCAAGGGCGTGGCCAAGGCCGTGGCGAACGTCAACACCGCGCTGGCCAAGGTGGCCATCGGGCGGAACCCGGCCGATCAGGTCGGGCTCGACCGCGCCATGATTGAGGCCGATGGGACGCCCAACAAGGGCAAGCTCGGCGCCAATGCGATCCTCGGCGTCAGCCTGGCCACGGCGAAGGCGGCCGCCTCGGCGTCGTGGATGCCGCTGTATCGCTACATCGGCGGCGTCAATGCCCGCGTGCTGCCCGTCCCGATGGCCAACATCATCAACGGCGGCAAGCACGCGGATAACAAGATCGACTTCCAGGAATTCATGGTGATGCCCGTCGGCGCCCACTCGTTCTCCGAGGGCATCCGCATGGTCGCCGAGGTCTTCCACAACCTCAAGTCCGTCCTCAAGAAGGCCGGGCACAACACGAATGTCGGCGACGAGGGCGGCTTCGCCCCCAACCTCGACAACGAGGACGCCATCAAGTTCATCCTCGAGGGCGTCGACAAGGCCGGATACCAGGCCGGCCGCGACAAGGACATCGCGATTGCCCTCGATACCGCCTGCTCCGAGCTGTTCGAGGAGGGCGGCAAGAAGGGGTATCGCTTCTGGAAGTCCGCTCCCGACAAGGTCCTCTCCAGCCAGCAGATGATCGAGCTCTTCGGCTCGTGGCTGGACAGGTATCCCATGATCGTCTCGATCGAGGACCCGCTCGACCAGGACGACTGGCAGGGCTACGCCGCCATGACCGGGGCCCTCGGCCACAAGGTGCAGATCGTCGGCGACGACTTCTACGTGACCAACACCGAGCGGCTCTCGAAGGGCGTCGAGGGACGCTGTACCAACAGCATCCTGATCAAGGTCAACCAGATCGGCACGCTGACCGAGACCCTCGAGGCCGTCGAGATGGCCCACCGCGCCGGGTGGACCAGCATCCTGAGCCATCGCTCTGGTGAGACCGAGGACGCGACGATCGCCGACATCGCCGTGGCGACCAACTGCGGTCAGATCAAGACGGGCAGCGCCAGCCGTTCCGACCGCATCGCCAAGTACAACCAGCTCCTGCGCATCGAGGAGCAGCTCGGCAAGGACGCCGTCTACGACGCGACCCCGCTGCGCAAGCGCAGGTGAGCCGGTTCCTGGGCGATCTCCGATGGCGACCCCGGTTCGGAGTCGGAGATCGCCGCAACCCGACTGGTGTCCGTCGGCCCGGGCCGATAACCTGGTAGGTGGACTGTGGCGACACGGCCAGACCGATTTCCCCACTCACCCCCCGTCGGCACCAGCCGGAGCACCCTCCGACTCCCATGATCCTGATCTCGGCAACAGGTCTCGGCCGGCAATTCAGCGGCGATCCGATCTTCCAGGACCTCGCGTTCGAGATCCGCACCGGCGAACGCATCGGCCTGGTCGGACCCAACGGCGCCGGCAAGACCACCCTGATGCAGCTCCTCGCCGGCAACGACCAGCCCGACTACGGCGAGCTGTACGTCCGGCCCGGAATCCGCGTCAGCCTGCTGCGGCAGCAGCCCGACTTCACGCCGGGCGAGACCATGATCGAGGTCGTCCGGGCCGGCCTCGCGTCCCTGATCGAACTCCAGCACGAGCTGGAGGTCGCCGCCCAGGAGATGGCCGAGGCCGAGGACCAGGCCGAACGCGAGCAGGCCGCCGCCCGCTATGACAGCCTTCACGAGCAGATCGAGCACCAGGATGCCTACTCGATCGACCACCGCATCGAGGAGGTGCTCTCGGGCCTGGGCTTCGGCGAATCCGAGTTCCACCGCGAAGCCTCAACATTCTCCGGCGGCCAGCAGTCCCGCATGATGCTCGCCAGGCTGCTCCTCCAGAGCCCCGACGTCATGCTGCTCGACGAGCCGTCGAACCACCTGGATATCGCGACCACCGAATGGCTGGAGAACTACCTGGCACGCCAGCCCGTCGCCATGGTCGTCGTCAGCCACGATCGCTACTTCCTCGACAAGGTCGTGACGCGCGTCTGGGAGCTGCACGACGGGCACATCACGGCCTATCCGGGGAATTACAGCCAGTACTGGCGGCTCCGCTCCGAGAAGGCCAGGGTGCTCGAGCGCCAGGCCGGCAGGCAGGAGGAAAAGGCCGAGCAGCTCAAGGCGTACATCCGCAAGTACGGGGCCGGCCAGCGCGCCAAGCAGGCCCACGACCGCGAGCGGAAGCTCGAGCGCCTCGAACGCGAGCGGGTCGACACCCTCCGCGACGTGGTCGGCCCCTCCATGGGCTTCGACGAGGTCGAACGCTCCGGCGACATCGTCGTCGAGGCCCGCAAGCTCGCCAAGGCGTACGACAGGCCCCTGTTCCAGGACCTGAGCCTCACGGTCGACCGCGGACAGTGCGTCGGCGTGATCGGGCCCAATGGCGCCGGCAAGACCACCCTGATCCGTACCCTGATCGGCCAGGAGAAGCCCGACTCGGGCCAGGTCAAGCTGGGGCACAAGGTCCAGGTCGGCTACCACGATCAGGGCCTGCTCTCGCTCGACCCGAATACCACGGTGGTGCGCTCCGTCTGGCCCGAGGACGATCCCGACTGGGTCGAGGGCGACGTTCGCAGCGTCCTGGCCCGTTTCGGACTGGGGGGCGAGATCGTCTTCCAGCCGGTCGGCCTGCTCTCGGGCGGCGAAAAGGCCAAGGCCGCGCTGGCGCGACTGTGTGCCACGGGCGCCAACCTCCTGGTCATGGACGAGCCCACCAACCACCTCGACATCTGGTCGTGCGAGGCCCTCGAACGCTCGATCAACGAGTTTGAGGGGACGGTCCTGGTCGTCAGCCACGACCGCTACTTCCTCAACAAGGTCGCCGACCGGCTCATCCAGCTCGCCGATGGCCGCGCGCGCGTCATCGAGGGTGATTACGAAACCTTCCAGCACCTCGTCCAGAAGGAAAAGGAACGTACCGACGCGGACCGGGCCAGGGCTCAGGCTCAGGCCGCTTCACCCGCGGCACCGGCCCGGACATCGTCCTCTGACAGGCCAAGGCCGAAACGCAAGTTTCCCTACCGGAAGGCCGCTGAAATCGAGCGTGAAATCGGCGAGCTCGAGCAGGAGGTCGTCGAGCTCGAGGAACTGCTGGGCCAGCCCGCAACCTGGCGCGACCCGGTCAGGGCCGTCGGCACCCAGGACCGGCACCGCGAGGTGAAGCAGAAGCTCGACGAGCTGTACCAGCACTGGGAAACCGCGCTGGAGGCCAACTGGTGAGGTCCCTCTCGAACGCACTACGATTGGGGCACGAGCACGTCGTCATCATCTCTCAAGGGCCGCGCACCGCTCAGGAAGCTCGGACTCATCATCCCTCCAGCGACCGACTGAGAGGTGGTGTTCCGGGCGAATTGAACAGCCTCCGTAAGTCGATGCAGGACAATGCGAGCCGCTGCGGAAGGCCGTCAAACAGAACTCGTTGTGTTGCTTGGAGTTAGGGCGTCCGTTCAATTCCCCTGGCACACGACCAATTCGCTTGATTCTGTAAATCCTTATCCGATGGGCGATTGCGTCAACAGCCCTTGGAATCTAACGGAGTAGGACTAGCTCCGTTATAACATGGTGGCAACGCAGTTGTCGGGAGTTCCGATCCGCAAGGCGCTGCCGGTAGCGGCGGTCGCGGGCCGGATTCCCCGATACGGCGGCGAAACCGAAAATGCCTGGAGGCATTCATCAATGACCTGGTGTTCTGTGCCAGGAGATTCCGTCGTCCGTGGGCGCAACTCCCCCAGTAAACGAAACGCTCCAACTGGTTGCATTCGGCTACGGCTCCATGTCCTCGTGGGCCTTCCACTCATCAACGCATGTCTCCAGATTCCCGGCACTTGCATGGCGTTGCGTGCAGGCAATCCAGGGGTCTGGCGAGAAAACGGCAAGAATTCTCAAAAAGTCGCATCAAGCTGGGAAAAGCTTACTATAATCTAGGGTAGACGGGAAAGGTGGGCGGATTCTTGCGAAGTTGCGAGCCATTTCTCCAGAACCACATCCTGAAAAAGAAGAAGGGCCAACCAGATGACCACCGCGACCGCCGGGGCTCGCACTGCGTCCGCAGCCCGCATCGAGGCCAATCGCCGCAACGCTCAGAAAAGCACCGGGCCGCGTACCCAGGCCGGTAAGGAACGCAGCCGGTTCAATGCCGTC
>JAKAUH010001067.1 GCA_021818605.1 Planctomycetota bacterium | reverse complement strand
CTGCAAACGCCGAAAAGCAGGCTACATGTACGGTGGAAAATACAAGCACGTTTCGAGAGGCGGCGTCTGGCTTTCGGACGTAAAGTCCCGGGGTGCATTGAGTTAACCAACGGGCTTGATGGTATTCGGTCCTGACCCCTTTTGACGCCTTCGAAGAAACCCCCAGCCGGCCAGATACGTTTAATGTACAAGGGCGTGCTCCGACCCGACACTTGGAACCCACCCGGGTCCGTCCCAACGATCGAGATAAAGTACATGGAGGCAAAGATGGTTGGTCCATTGAGATTTGTGTTCAGAGAGAAGACTCAAACATGGCGGCTTTGGGCACCGCCCCGGAGACCTGAGCTGGTTGGCGGAGGCGGCCCTCCGATTCTCCCTCAGGCCCCTTTCGGACCGGGCGGGCAGTCCGGACCGAGCGGGCAGTCCGGACCGAGCGGACCGCTCTCGCCGGGTAACAACCCTGCTCGTTTTTCCCAAGGGGCTCGTTCCTTTGGAATCAGCTTTCCCGGGAGGATTTCGTGAAAAGCGTATGTCTTGCGGTCGCATGGATCGCGGCCGCAGCTATTGTTGTGTCGCTGACTTCATACATCCTGATCGTCACCGGCGGGCAGGGCAGCCTCCTGATCGGACTCGCCTTGCCGATCGGCTTCGTTTGCAGTTGGGGAGGGCGTACTAGAAGCTCATTATTTTGCGGCGGGTTCGTGGTGTCCGGCATGGTGGCATCGCTGGCATACGCGTGCTTATACAATGCCGGCGTCGAGGCGGTTGGTGCGTGGCCCGCGACACTTTTTGAACGTAGCATTGTGCTCTTCCCATTCCTGGTCGACCTATGCAAGGCACTCGGCAATCTGAGATTGTTGGTAGCGATCCTTTCGGAGGTGTCTTGCGGTCTGCCTGTGCTTGCCGTCGCGTCATTGGGCGGGTTTATGACGGTGGTCATCGCCGGAAAGCGGCCGGTGCCACGCATTCACACCGTTCACAGCACGATCCGACGGCTCGTCGCCTTAGTGGCCTGTCTCGCTGTCATTCTCGGCGCGGCGATGGCCGCTCCTCAATGGCGGCATTGCGAATTGACTGTCAGGGTCTTCAACAACACGCGGACACCCCTCACTAATCTTAGCATCGGCCACAGCAGTCTAAAACCAGGACGCGGAATTGGCATATTCGGCGACGAGGCACCATCTGAAGGAATTTCGACCTCCGAGACCCTTCGCCCGGGAGAAATGATCCGCTGGGCAACGGTGTTCCCCGGCCACTCCGAATTCGTCTTTTTCGGAACCACCCCGGGCGGAGCCGTCGAATCAGGCCGGGCCAAAGTCAACGTCAGTGAGATATCGCCGCTGTCTCTCGACTTCTACGTTGAGCCGACGGGCGTAAGGTCCGTTGTCGTTCCGAGACCATGAGTGGGTCAGAAACGGGTTTGGAAGAAAGGGGACATACATCCTTTTGATAAGGATCGTCTGCGAAAACCACGGATTCCTGTGTTTCAGGCAGAAATTGTGCTTCAGATTGGCGTACAAGGACCCTCGGATGCCCGAATAAGGCAAATGATTGACCCAGGAGGTTGCCGGATGAACGACTCGTCCGAGATCGGAACGACGATCGCGACGTATGTCTACGAGGTGCGCCTTCCGCCGCCGGTCCGGTTCGAGCACGATCCGGCCGACCGGTCCGGACGGGACGGTCGAGGTCTTCCGCGACCGCCCGGCCCGGTATCTCCGCGTCGAGCCCGACCCCGAGACCGGCGCGATCCGGGCGGTGACCAAAGGAGGCCGTCCCGAATGTGTCTGGCTCTGCCGCGAGGAGCCGGAGGCTCGGTGATCGGAGGTTGCAGGGTAGGTCAGGCCTTCCAGCCCATGTGGGTTCCGGCGGACGGTTGAAATCGAGGCTCATGGGCCAGGATTGGTGAAGAGCCCTCGATGGTCGGGGAACGGAGCACCTTCCTACAGGCGCAACCCTGGCGGGCAAAACGGGTTTCAGTGGAAGCCGGAGCAGCCCAACGATCCGAGTTCCCACCAATCTTGGCCCATGAGCCGAAATCGAATCGAATCGAATCGGACCGGGTCAGGCTCGAAAGCCTGACCTACGCGGGCGGTTCGCGGTTTGTCGTTCTGGCTTCGAGCCTGATGCGGGTTCTGGCGGACGGATCGGATCGGACCGGACCGGATCGGACCGGGTCAGGCTCTCGATCAACGGGCCCTCATTCGCGCGTTCTCCGCTTCGCCCTGGGACCTCGATGGATCCAGGGCGACGGCCGGCGCGGGAACCTGACCCTTGGTGCCGAGCGAGCGGACCAGGTTCCAGAGGGTTTCGTCGTAATCGACCCTGGCCTTGATCAGCTTGCGGTGGGCCTCGCGCAGCCCGAGGAGCCGGTCGACCTGGTCGGCGGGGCGGACCGCTGGGGCGCCGGGGCCGAGCGAGCGAATGATCGTTTCCTGGAGTCGGTCGTATTCGAGGAGGGTGTCCATCGACCTGCGATGAGCCCTGGCCAGCTCGGCGAACTGGGCGGCGGGATCCCCCGGCCGGCCGCTGGCGTTGGTCAGTCGTTGGAGGGCGGCCTGGAGTTCGGATTCGGCCTGGGTCAGGGCGGCCACGGCTGGGGTGGTTGGTGCGGCTGGTGCGTCGGGTGTCGGCGCCGGGGTGGTGGTCACGGGCGCGGCCAGGTTGCGAATGGCGACCGACTGATGCCGCGGATTCGTCGGCTGCTCCAGGGGCGGGGGCGCGCCCAGGGCGACGAAGAGCCGGAACTGCTCCTGGTCGTAGTCGACGATCGTGGACACGAGCTTGCGGCGGGCCTCGGCCAGCAGCTTGAGGCTGTTGATGACCTCGATCGGGCGTGGGGTGCCGCCGACGCGGTTGGGGTCGGCCTGGCGGGCGCGGGCGAAGTCGTGGCGGAAGCCGTCGAGGGCCGTCTCGTACCGCTCGCGGGCGATCTCGACCTGCTCGAGCCGGGCGCGGGCCTCGCCGTAGGCCGAGGCGACCTCCTGGCGGACCAGGGCGATGGTCCGGGTCTGGCGGCCGATGGCCGCGCCGACCTCGGCCCGCCGCTCCTTCTGCAGGGCCAGGTTGCCGAAGCCCAGGTTCTCGAGGGTCCAGAAGGCGGCGACGTCGAAGTCGGTCCGGCCGGCGAAGTTGCCGACCAGGGGCGGGGCGATGTTGCTGCCGCCGCCGAAGGCCGCGCCGCTGAAGCCCAGCCAGAGGGTCGGCAGGAACGGCCGCGCGACCTCCTGCCGCCGCCGCACGTCGGCCGCCGCGAGGTTGGCGCCGGCCGCCTTGATCTCGGGGCGGTAGGTCATCGCCGTGTCGATCAGCGCCCGGACGTCGGCCTCGAGGTCGACCAGCGCCAGGACGTCGAGCTGATCCGCGAGCGCGCGGACCTGCACCGAGGGCTCGAGGTGCAATCGGTGGCAGAGTCGGGCCGAGGCGACCGCGCGGTCCTCCTCGTCGCGGCGGACCAGGGCGCGCCGGAGCCGCCACTCGGCCTGGGCGCGGTGGAAGTCGGACGGACGGCCCTCGCCTTCGCGGGCGTAGCGCTCGGTGATCCGCATCAGCTCGGCGGCCTCGTCGGCCGTGCGCCGGTCGGCCTCCAGTCGGGCCGTTGCGCCGAGGAGATCGAGGTAGTAGCGGGTGACCTCCAGCAGGACCACGTTGGTCGTCGCCGCCGCCTCGAACTGCGCGACGTGCACCATCTGGTGCGCGGCCAGCGGGTCATAAAGCGCGTTGGCCAGCGGCTCGTTGATGAACACGGCCGGGATGAGCGGGGCCATCGGGGCGACGGCGAAGGCGCCGCCGCCGAAATACACGCTCTGCCGCGAGAGGTTGAGGATCTGGCCCTTGGATTGCTGGATGTTGCCGAGCACCCCGTCGTAATCGGCACCGGCGTTGAGCGCCGGCAGGAGCTCGGCCCGCGCCCGCATCTGGTTGCCCAGGGCCTCGCCGACGCGGGCGCGGACCGCGCCGATCTGGGGGTTCGCGCGCTCGGCCAGCCGCAGGGCGGTGGGCAGGTCGATTGGGTAGTCGGGCGCCGGCGGGATCGACGGAGCGCGGATGTCGACGGCCGGCGTGGTGGCTGCCTCGGCGAGGGGCGAGCCCAGAGGACGCGGTCCTTCCGGCCGTGTCGCCCCCGGCAGCGCCGGAGTCGCGGGCACCTCCGTCGGTTCGTCGGTCCCGGTTGGCGGTGTCTGGGTTTGCGCCGGCTTCTGCTGCGTGTAGGCAGTCCGCGTCACGGCCGGGTCCCCGGTCGACGCGGGCGCGCTGGCCCGCTTCCGCGTCGACCGGGCCGGGGCGGCCGCGGACTTCACCGTCGCGGGGTCATCGGCGGATTTCGCCGTCGCGGGGTCATCGGCGGATTTCGCGGCGGATTCGCGCGTCTCGGCCTCCAGCCAGCTGAACGACCCGTCGGAGGACCGCGACGGTGGTGGCAGGGACATGCAGCCCGCCAGCGAGGCCGATGCCGCCGCGGCGGCGAGCAGCCGCAGCGCGGCGCGCGGGTCGGGCCGGCGTCGGGCCGACGCGCTCTCGCTGTCCCGGCGATTCCGCATGGTCGGTTCGACTCCTCGATATGAGCGACGGTTCACGGCCGCCCCGGAGCGTTCGAGGCCGGGAGGGCCGGCGAGAAGGGCGAGCGGGCACCGGCCGGTGCGGGCGCCGGGGCCGGCGTCGGGGCGGCCGTCGACGACGGGGCGCCGGGCCTTGCGGGGCCT
>JAKAUH010001105.1 GCA_021818605.1 Planctomycetota bacterium | reverse complement strand
ACGAGATGCCCAGGCCGATCACCGTCAGGATCACGCCGACGTTGAGCAGCACGACGGCCGCGTTGACCCCGGCGCTCTCGCGGATGCCGATCACCAGGATCACCGTGATGATCGCCGTGATCGCGATCGCCGGCAGGTTGATCCAGGCCTGGGCCATCTGGCCGTCGGGCATCAGAACCTGCTTCAAGGTGAAGGCCTTCGTCTCGACGTCGAACTCCCACGGCGCCGCCTGGAGCCTCGGGTCGATCGCGATGCCCAGCGTGTGCCGCAGCACGTCGTCGAAGTAGTTGGACCAGCCCGCCGCGACGGCGCTCGAACCCAGGGCATATTCGAGGATCAGGTCCCAGCCGATGATCCAGGCGACGAGCTCGCCGAGCGTCGCGTAGGCGTACGTGTACGCGCTGCCCGCCACCGGGACCATGCTGGCCAGCTCGGAATAGCAGAGCGCGGCGAATCCGCAGCCGACGGCCGCCAGCAGGAACGACAGGATGATCGACGGCCCGGCCAGCTCGTTGGCCACCCGGCCCGTCTGGACATAAAGGCCCGCGCCAATTGTGGCGCCGATCCCCAGCGCCATCAACGCGACGGGGCCCAGCTTCCGGTTGAGCCGCTCGCCGGTGTGCATCTCGCGGAACAGGTGGTCGACGTCCTTGCGGCGGAAGAAGCTCGAGAAGAACGATCCCATCGGCGCTCCCCGGGGTGTTTGGCTCGGACGTTTTCGCTCGCCGAGCCGGCTCCGCGCGGGAGGGTTCGAGGCCCCGGCTCATCGTTGGTGTTCCGATCGGCCCGGAGGTCGGGCCGGTCGGGGAAATGCCACAGAGTACGGCGCCCGCGGCCGGCCGTAAAGGGCGAGCCCGTCGATACTGGATCGGCGTCAGGCGTGCCTGCGTCTCCGGCGATCAATCGATTCGGGCCGGGGCCGGTCCTTCCGCCGCGCGGGTCGGCCTGGGCCGTTCGAATCGGCCGAGGATTGCCTCGATCCCGTCGGCGTGCACCCGCCATGAGTCGCGGGCGTACCCACCCGAGAGGACCATCGCCAGCGGGATCGACCGCTCGCGCGCCATCGTGGCGACCAGCACGTCGCGGCGTGCGAGGTCCTCGCGCGCTAGCCGCAGGCGTGTCAGGGGATCGGCGTAATAGGGGTCCGAGCCGGCGTTGTAGATCACCAGGTCGGGGTTGACCTGGTCGAGCGCGCGGGGCACGGCTTCCGCGACGATCCGCAGATACTCGGGCCCCTCGAGGCCGGCCGGGATCGGCACGGGGAAGTCCTCGGGCTGCTTGAACGCCGGGAACAGGTCGTCCTCGTAGACGTCGAGGATCGACGCCCAGGGCCACGGGTGGATCGTGGCGGCCGTGCCGTTGCCCTGATGCGCGTCGAGGTCGACCACCAGGACTCGCCCGATCCGGCCCTCGGAGTGCAGGGCGGCCGCGGCGATCGGGGTATCCGCGTACACGCAGAAGCCGTCGCCCCACGCGTCGGCGGCGTGGTGGTATCCGCCCGCGAGGTTGATCGCCAGGCCGTGCTCGAGAGCGAGCCGGCAGGCCAGGGTCGTCCCGCCCGTGGCGAGCCGCATCGGCCGCAGGACGCGCCAGTCGATGAAGGCGGCCGGCAGCCGCGCCAGGAGCGACACATTGAGGATGTCGGCGAGGACCTTCGAGCTGCGGAGCGATCGCAGGTATTCGGGCGTATGCACCCGCGCCAGGTCGGTGGCCCGCACGGGCTCCGGACGCATGAAGTCGCCCGGTCGGCGCAGGCCGTCGGCGATGAGGGCGTCGTGGATGCGGCGGTATTTCAGGCCGTCGAAGGGATGCAGCCGCTCCAGGCCGAAGACGGTGATGTTGTAGCCGGGGTGGTAGATGATCGGAATCATATTCGCGAGTGCCATCCCTTTCGGTCGGTATTCGGCCCACCCACGTCCTTCGGGGCGGCTGGCGTCGCTGGGGCCCATCCATCATAATCGAGCCGGACACGACAGGAGACACCGAGACGTCCGTGCGGGCCCTGATGACGCCGGCAGAAAAGTCGGTCAGGCTCTCAGCCTGACACGCCTTCACTGTCAGGCTGCGAGCCTGACCTCCTTGAGGATCTTCCTTGCCGGGGTGATATTGGCCGTTGCGGACCGACTCGGGCTGGCGGTATTACGCCGGCAGAAAAGTCGGTCAGGCTCTCAGCCTGACACGCCTTCATTGTCAGGCTGCGAGCCTGACCTCCTTGAGGATCTTCCTTGCCGGGGTGATACGTGGGGGGTCAGAGGGGATGATCGAGCTGCGGGGCGTGTCGAAGACCTACGGCGGGCAGACCGTGCTGCATCCGCTCGACCTGTCGCTCGCCCCCAGGCGGACCACCGTGCTGATCGGCCCGAGCGGGTGCGGCAAGTCGACCCTGCTGCGCCTGATCATCGGCCTGGTGCGCCCCGACGCTGGTTCGGTCGCCATCGACGGCCATGTCGTGACCCCGGATTCGGTGCTCCAGGTGCGCCGCGAGCTAGGCTACGTCACGCAGGACGGCGGCCTGTTTCCGCACCTCTCGGCCCGGCGCAACGTCGAACTGGTCGCACAGTTCCTGGGGTGGGAACGCCCCCGGATCGATGAGCGGGTCGCCGTGCTGGCCGAGCTGACGCGATTCCCACCTGATGCACTCGATCGTTTTCCCGCTCAGCTCTCGGGCGGCCAGAAGCAGCGCGCCAGCCTGATGCGGGCCCTGATGCTCGACCCCCGCGTGATCCTGCTCGACGAGCCGATGGGGGCGCTCGATCCAATGGTCCGCGCCGAGCTCCAGACGGATCTTCGCGCCATCTTTCGCTCGCTGGAGAAGACCGTGATCCTGGTGACGCACGACCTGGCCGAGGCTGCGTGGTTCGGCGACGAGATCCTCCTGATGCGCGACGGCCGCATCATCCAGCGCGGGATGTTGCGGCAACTGATCGACGAGCCGGCCGAGTCGTTCGTGACGCGGTTCGTCAGCGCCCAGCGGCGGGTCGTCGAGCCTGGCGGCGGGGGTGACTCATGACCTCCGCATGGCTCGCGCTGATGGCAGCAGCCCTTGTCGGCCAGGAACCATCGGAGTCGGTTCGCGTCGGCTCGAAGACGTTCACCGAATCGGTGATCCTGGGTGAAATGGCCACCCAGTTGCTCGACGAAGCGGCGATTCCGGCGACCCATCGCCGCGAGCTGGGCGGTACGCGAGTGCTGTTCGACGGCCTCGTCGCCGGTGAGCTCGATGTTTACCCGGAGTACACCGGCACGATCACCGGCGAGATCCTGGCTGGCAAGAACATCCACACCGACGACGCCCTGCGTGCCGCGCTGGCCGAGCGGGGCATTCGGATGAGCCCGCCGCTGGGCTTCGACGACACCTACGCCATCGGCATGCGCGAGGATGTCGCCGCTCGCCTGGGCATTCGCAAGCTCTCGGACCTGCGCCAGCATCCCGAGCTGAAGCTCGGCTTCAGCAACGAGTTCATGGAGCGCACCGACGGCTGGCCCGGTTTGCGGGATCGATACGCCCTGCCCCAGGGCGATGTTCGGGGACTGGACCATGATCTGGCCTATCGCGCAATCGCCTCGGGCGAAATCGACGCGACCGAGCTCTACTCCACGGATGCCGAGATCCGCGCATATCACCTGCGGACACTCGAGGACGACCTCAGATTCTTCCCGCCGTATCGCTGCGTGTGGCTCTATCGAGCGGATTTGCCCGCGCGAGTGCCGGAGGCCCTCGAGACGCTCGGTCGCCTGGAAGGCCGGATCAGCACGGCCGAGATGGCGGCGATGAACGCGCGGGCGAAGCTCGATCGTGTTACCGAGCAACAGGTCGCCGTCGACTTCCTGGCCCAGAAGCTCGGCATTCATACGAAGGTCGTCGTCGAGGGCCGCGCCGGGCGATTGCTCCGGCGCCTGCGTGAGCACCTGACGCTTGTCAGCCTGTCGATGGCCGCGGCGATCGTGGTGGCGATCCCGCTGGGGATTCTCGCCGCGTACCGGCCGGGGGCCGGCTCGGTGATCCTGGCGATCGCGGGGATTATTCAGACGGTCCCTTCGCTGGCGATGCTGGTCTTCATGATCCCCTGGCTGGGCATCGGCGAGGCGCCGGCGATGGTCGCGTTGTTTCTCTACAGTCTATTGCCGATCGTGCGCAACACGGCCACCGGCCTGCGCGAGATCCCGCCGTCGCTGCGCGAGTCGTCCGAGGCGCTCGGCCTGCCTCCTCTGACGCGGCTGGTCCGGATCGAGCTGCCGATGGCCTCGCGTTCGATCATGGCCGGGATCAAGACGGCCGCCGTGATCAACGTCGGCACGGCGACCATCGGCGCCCTGATCGGCGCGGGCGGATTCGGGCAGCCGATCCTCACTGGTCTGCGTCGCAACGATCCCCGGATGATCCTGCTCGAGGGGGCGATTCCCGCGGCCGTCCTGGCGATGGCCGTGCAGACCGTGCTCGATGCGATCGAGTGGCTGGTCGTCCCGCGCGGCCTGCGCTCGGACGGTCGATCGTGAGGGTTAATCGACCGTCAGGAGCTGCACGCAGAAATACTCCCGCTCGTCGGTCCACTCGGCCTCGAGCGCGAATCCGGCTCTCGCTGTCAGGCCGGCGAAATGCGCGCGGGTGTACTTGTACGAGTCCTCGGTGTGAATCCATTCGCCACGGCCGAAGCGGAACTCGCGCCCGGCCACGCGGACGATCTGGTTGATCCGGCTGACGAG
>JAKAUH010000339.1 GCA_021818605.1 Planctomycetota bacterium | reverse complement strand
ACCATGATCACGCGAACCACGATCCGCAATTTCTCGCTCACCCTTGTGGTCGTCCTCAATTGCACGCTCGTCACACAGAACGCCCTTGGCGACATCACATTTGAGAAAATCGATGCAAAGACCAGACAGATCATCGCCGGAGCGCACGACAAGATCACTGTGAATGAAAAGATAGATGGGAAGTCAAGGTTCGATTTCACGATGGCGAACGTCAAGAACGTTACCATCGGGACCAAGAATCCCGACAACGATCGAATCGATGGCCAATCGTCAGTGACGGGGAGTTGCGAGCGGTTCTTCGTCGACGGCAGGATCGATGGACGCTCACGCGTGGAAGTCACGACGAGGCACTTCGAAGTCACGGATCGCGTCGACGGTCAATCAACCGTGATCGTCACATTCCCGCCCGGAGGGGGGACCATCATCATCGGGAACAGGATCGACGGAGGAGCCAAACTTCACTACAGGAGATCCAACAAGGGCGACAAAGTGAGAATCGAGGTGAAGGTGGAAGACGGCGCGGAGGTCAAGGAAATCGAATGACCGCTTGACATTCGTGTCGGTTCCTTCTCCTTCGAGTGAACCAGCTTTCCATTCGATGGATGACTTGAACATGAGGAGATCGAAATCATGTCTCGACTTGCGTCCGGCCTGACGCTGCTGTTGACCTTGACGACGTGGTGGTGCAGCGACACGAAAGCCTGCATCAGGAGGGCGTGCGATTGCTGCTATTCGCCCGGTGGATACTGTGCAGCGGTGCCGGCCTGGATCGAGGTCAAGATCCCCGAAGGGTCGAGGCTGTTCTTCGGCGAGACTGCCGCGAGCCAGGCCGGAGGGGTGCAGACCTACGTGACGCCCCCGTTGCTCCTAGGCTGGGACTACAAATACACGCTGAGGGTTGAATCCGGCCAGGTCGGGGCACCGCCGGACGTCCGGGACGTAATCATACGAGGCAACTCCACGGCCCGCGTTGACTTCACGACCCCGAATACTCAGGGCAGTTCCGGCGAGTGGCGGCCGAGGAATGCGGCGGAAGGGCAGGTCGGACCGCCGGTCCAGGAGGCAACGCGCCCGGCGAGCGTCCCGGATACGATCGACCTCTGATTCAACCACTGGAGATTCATGTCATGTCCAAGCAATGCTTCGCGGCGTCCCTCATGGCGATTGGCTTGTCCTGGCTTGCCGGCGCACCCTGCGCCGCCCAAGCCGTGCGCGTGGTCGACAAGCCCGGAGACGGCCAGTGGACCGTCTCCTTCAGCCGGAAAGACGGGCCGAACACGTTCGAGCTCGACACTTTTTGCAAGACGAAAGCGGAGGCACTCCAGGAAGCGGAGAGGCTCAAGGCCTGGAGCAATGGTATGGCGGCTGATTCGTCGTGGCGGCTGGCGGTCATCCTGATCGAGGGAGAGGATGCGCGAGATCCCGGGAGGCCCCGAGGCAACGAGGTTCCCAGGGTCCGCGACCCCCTTGACACAGTTGCGAACCTCAATCAGCGCACCCGCGAGCTCTGGAGGGATACGGACGAGACACTGAGGAAGGTTCTGGAGAATAGCAAACAGGACGTCGACCACGCCGCGAAGCGCGTCAAGGAGTTGAAGGAGTATCTCGTTCGGAACGTGGACAAACTCAACGACGACAATTTCAAGCAGATTAACGGCCTTATCGACGAATATAACGGCAAGGTAGACCGGTACCGAGCCGGCCCGGGAGGAGAGTCCTTTTCGCTCTACCCCCGGATGAACCCGGTCACACCCCAGTCCATGCAGAAGGTCAAGAAGTGGCAGCAGGCCAAGGCGGAACAGCAACTCCTTGCTGCGGGGAAGAAGGTGCTCGACAGCGAGAAGTCGCGGATCGATCGTGAGCGAGACGCCCTGCTCCAAGAGGGGCGGCGTCTTCAAGAAGCAGAGGCCGAGCTGCAGAGGCTGAGGCAGCGAGCCTCAAACGAGACGGCGAACGCCGGGCCGCCCTATACCGTCTACACATGGACGACGGACACGGTCGATACAGGTCGGCTCTATCCGACACAGGATCGACCGCAAACACTGAGCCAGGCCCAGGAGATTGCCCGGACGCAGGACACCGCAGCCGGAACGTTCAGCCCCCAGAGGTGGAGGCCGTCTTACATTCTGGATCGCGTTGGTAACGATGTAACTCATGCGACTGAGGTACTGACGGCAAGGGTTGACAGGGCGGAGCTGACGGGGCATGAAGAGGATCTCCGTCGAAGAGAGGCGGAATTCCAACGGCGTTTGCAGAAGTACCGTCGAAACTTGGTCGGAAGCTACAATCAACGGTTGAGCAACCACCTGCGCGACGTCCGGTCCCATGCCAGCGACGTCAACGCGCTATCCCAATGAATGGGGGTCCCAAAAACGACTCCCGCGACTCCCGCGACTCCCCGGGGGCGACTCCCGGGGGTCAGACCTAATTTCTAGTTCAAGTAAGCCGCTTCGCGTCAGGATGTTCGCCCGGCATGCTCACCAAAAGCGAAGAAAGGAAAGCGAAGAAAAAGCGAAGAAAGGACAGGCATTTCGCGAAAGCGAAGAAAAAGCGAAGAAAGGAAAGCGAAGAAAGGACAGGCATTTCGCCGCGACACACAATCTCGCATTCGCGATAGCATGGATCGTCGAAAAGTGCCTGCTTTTTTGCCCTTTTGCCCGTTTTTGCCCCCTTCGCCGGAGCCCGCCCGCCGGCTCGGGCCGGCGGATGGGCGTCGCCAATTGACGGACCGGATGTCGATGGCTGGCCGACGCCTTGATCCAGCCGCCCGGCATGCACGCTTTCCCGGCCGTACTTGAGCGGAGCGAGACTCCGCGGGTAGAAGGGTCCCAAAAAGGACAGAAGGGTCCGAAAAAGGACAGAAGGGTCCCAAAAAGGACAGGCACTTTTCCAGCGCGCTTTGCGTCCACGGTTGCTTGGCCGCATGGGTGCGCTAGCGGCGGGCCGGTGGTAATATGCCTGTCCTTTCTGGACGTGTGTCCTTTCTGGACGTGTCCTTTCTGGACGTTCATTCGCGGCGGACGGGAGGACAGTCACCGTCGTCGATGTGCGAGGCCGGGTCTGGATCCACGATGTGCGAACGGGGGCCCTCGACGGTACGAAGACCATCGACGCAGGCGAACGGATCGATGTCGCCATTCTCGCGAGGGATTCCGGCCTGCTGGGGCAGCGGCAAAGGGTCAGGGCAGCGGCAAAGGGTCAGGCAGCGGCAAAGGGTCAGGAACCGAATCGACAGTTGTCGGGCATCCGGCCCCCGCGGCCGGCCCGAACCGACCCGCCCGTCCGAGCCCTCGCCGCCGCCGGTCGGGACCCGGCAGACATCAGCCTCCCGACCGCCGGCAGCCGGGCCGGCGGGTCCGGGTCGGGATCGGAATGGCCGGGGTGCAGCCAGGTCGGCCGGCGGTCGCACGGTGTGGCTACGGCGGACAGGCCGCTGCTGACAGGCCGATCGCCCGCGATCGGGATTTGGACCACTGACTCCGACCACGAATCTCACGCGGGACACGAGTGTGATGAGGCTCGAATTCCGCCTCCGGCCGTCCGGAATCGGAACCACGGAACACACCGAACACCCGGACGGGAACGGGGACGAAGGGCACCGGTCGGTTTCACGCCCTCAGGGGCAGATAGGTGACCCGGTTCGAGAATTCGTCGGGCTCGCCGCACGAGGCGATCAGCTCAATGTCGTCGATGATCTGTCCGATGCTGGCCCCTTGCTGGTGGACGAAGAGGATGCCTGCGAACGCGATGCCCGACCCCTGGCGAGACGCCGCAAGTCCCAGGAAATCCTGGTCCTGCGTGAAGAGCAGGCGGCCCAGGATCGTCGCGCGGTCGAGCAGCGCCTCGTCATCCAGCTCCGCCGTCCCGTCCTCCTGGCTGGTGAGCACGTCGATCTCCCGCCGGCGCAGGCCTTCGGTGATCACCAGCGGGATGTGCACATCCATGTAAATCGAGAGCGGCATGCTCAGGGCTCCCGGCGGGCCCTGCGGGCCAGGAGCTCGGCGCGGGTGGGCCGCTGCAGGGCGCGTTCGGCCTCGGCGGCCTCGGCGGCCGACTGCATCTGGTCGACCAGTTCGTCGTGGTGGTCGTAGAAGTAGGTCAGCGCCGCGTACACCTGCTCGGGCCGGAGGTCGGGGTGCTGGCGGAGGATCTCCTCGGCCGACCAGCCATGATGATAGTGCTCGCCGGCAAGGTGGAGGACCTTGTACCGGGTCCCTTCGATTCGCGCCGTGCCGGCCTCGTCGATCGCGAGATGAGGATAACGGATCGCTGCAGACATGGATTCTCCTCTCTCCCACCACGGAAGACGATCAACTCGCCGCCTGTTCATTTCAGGTTAACGCGATCGCCCGGGTTTCGTCGACATTGGCCAGCCGGCCGGTCGGACCCGTCGCCAGGCAAAGGGGTCACGCCAGGCAAAGGGGTCAGGAGCCGAACCGGCCAGGCAAAGGGGTCAGGAGCCGAACCGACAATCGTCGGGCACCCGCTCCCCGCGGCCGGCCCGAACCGACCCGCCCGTCCGAGCCCTCGCCGCTGCCGGCCGGAACCCGACGGACATCACCCTGCCGACCGTCAACAGCCAGGCCGGCGGATTCGGGTCGGGCTCGGGCGAGTCCCCGGCGGACGTCGCGGACGTGTCCTCGGGCACGACTTGTGTCGATCGCGGTCGGAAACTGAGCCACTTTCGCGGCGAGAGTTGAGCCACCC
>JAKAUH010000879.1 GCA_021818605.1 Planctomycetota bacterium | reverse complement strand
CGACGGGCGGAATCATCGTCCATGCCGTGACCGGCAACCGTTGCGACAGGGGTGATTGCGAGGGAGAATCACAAGGTGCCGGCCTGGACGAACCAGCGCGGCGGGCCGATCGTGAGGGACTGACGAGCGATGAGGCGGGTACTGGTGCATTTGGCCGACGATCCTGACGCCCTGGTCGTGCGGATGCACTGGGTCCTGGCCGGCTGGCACCCGCTGGGCGACGGCGTGTGAACACGCGCATTGTCAGTTCATTTTCCGCGGCCGTCGGCGGCCATTCTGAAGGTCGCCCAGACCACAGGGAACTGTCCGTTCCAGGGCTGTGGCGCAGCATGAGGCCCACCGGTCCACGGGCGCAGGACCGGCGGGCCTTCTTTCGCAAGGTTATCGTGCGTCACTTGCGAATGGTCGGGGCCTCAGGGAATGGGGTGCCAGCCCAGGACCGCGTGGTGGGGCTCGTGCGGGCGCAGGAGGTCGTCCCGCGTGCGGCTGTCGCTGGCGCCGTCGGGATAGGCTGGAGGAGTCTGGTCGTTCATGACAAGGAGGTGGGTGGATTCGGCATGTTCGGCCGCGTCGATCAGCAGGCGTGCGGCATCCAGTCGGTAGGGGTCATCAACCACGATGATCCGCGGCGCCCCCGAGGGCGACTGCCGCGCGTGGAACCCCAGCCGGGTCAACCAGTTATGAGCCAGACAGAGCGACTCGCGCGAATGAAACGTATGCGACAGATACATGACAGATACCCTCCTGTCTGATAGGATATGGAATTCGTGCGTGATGCTATGCCGGTGTCCCTCCTGTCTCACCGGGTGGGGAGAGTCGGAGGCACGCGGAATCTTCACGGCCGTTGCCGTGGATAGGCTGAGAGATGCGGTGCGAATGTCGTGGAGTCCGCCCGCAGTCGAGAGATGGCCAGCGACCGCCGCAACTCGATCGATCGATGGGTCGATCGGAGCCGGGTGAGTCGGGTCGGAATGGGAGCCGGATGCCTGCGATTCGCCGTGGCGACAGTTCGATCAGCGCCGGGAACGGGCGCGGCAGGCACCAGCCGGGATCTCAGCAGCGGAGAGGATGGGATCCAACCGCGGCGGCGGGAAGGGCGTGACCGCGCCCGGCGTTGGCATGGCGGTTCAGGTCGAGGTTCAACGATGCCCAGTAATGCAGCGCATCCTGGGCCAGGAGCAGCTCTTCCAGCGCGTCGTCGTCGTCCTCGCAGGAGGGGCAAAGCGAGTCATCGCTGAACCCGCAGGGACAGGATTCGTCGTTGTGGCGATCCAGGCAGATCGGGTGAACCTCGGCGCCGACCTGGATGACTGCGGCCGAGCCGCGCGAAGAAGAGGGGGAGCGGTCATGCTCCCCAGCCAGGAGGAGAGTCAGCGAGCAGATGATCAGGAGTGAGAGAACCCTCATGGACTCATTCCCCTGTCCGTCGCACTGATCCCTTGGATCGGGTCAATTATAAACCCTCGATCACCAAGGTCAACGCCATGGGACCGCTGCGGTAACGGATTGTGGTGCGAGGCGTGCAGGTCCTTGCGGCGCCCCAGATATCCGCATGTTTCATTCTACGCCGCGGACGAGCGTGTGGTTCTCGTTGTCGAAGCACCAGACGTTCCCGGCCTTCGAGTCGAGATGCACGCCGCCGACCCAGTCGTCGATGCCGTTCTGCTCGACGAAGTTGGCGGAACCCTCGAGGAAGCGGTGGCCGTCGGGGGTGAGGCGGGCCCTGGTGAGTCGTATCGTGACTCTTGCGCCGGTGAGGATCACGGCCGGATGGGGACACGCGGGGTCGGCAAGGCCGCGCAGACGCGCGAAGAGCCAGTTGTCGCCGACGCCATCGCCGTTCACCCGATTGCTGGCCGCCATCGTTTCGCTGATGATCCGTGCTGCCAGCGGGCCGTTGTCGCGGGTGCTCGCAAGCAGCCGCGCCTCGTGGATGTTCAGGCCGGTGCGGGCGTCGGGATAGTGTCGGAGCAGACGGGCGATCGCCGCACGCAGGAAAGGGAGTCGGCCGGACTTACGCCGCGCCATGCGGACGAGCGCGGATGGTTCCGGAGCAGTCACCGCGGCCCAGGCATCGTCGAGTTCTCTTCGATCGTCTTCCGTCAGGTCGTACTCGGGCGGGTGGTTTCGCAACCTGTCAGCGTCCAGGATGCGGACGCTCGAAATCGGGCGGCCGGATGGGCCGCGGTCGAACTGCACGACGCGAATCGGGGTGTCGGCCTTGCCAAGCAACCGGAGCAACCAGGGCAGCGAGGCGAGCGCGAGCTGGTCGCCGAGCCCTCGGCCGAGCCAGATGACGATCTGGTCCGCGGCGGCCAGTCGATCGAGGCCCGTAACCAGGTCGCGCGCCCAGGAGGGGGCCCGAAAGCGCCGCTTCCTCGGGGAACCCGAGACCTTTCTTGCGAAGTCGTCCCAGTAGCCGAGCCGGGTGGTCCGCCATCGTTCGAGATTATCGGTGGCCGGAAGCGGGCCACACGAGAGCTCGTCGCGCAGGACAGCCACGTCGTCCCGCCCGATCGAGAGCGCCTCTCGCAGGGCTAGTTCGGCGGGATCGCCGAAGGCAATGCCGCCCAGGGAGACGTGGATCGTCCGGGCCATGGCGGATGGCTCCCTCGCGGCAGAGGAGGCGAACGGATTCCGTTCGTGAGATCCTGCCGCGCCAGGAGTGATCTCGCCAGGGACCCGCGGCCGGGCGTCGAATTCTCACCGCGACGACCGGTTCATCGCCCGGCGCAACTGGCGGAGGCGCTGGTTGAAGAAGATGTTGAACAGGTCGTCGCGCGAGCCAGGCATGGTGAGGTCCTGGCCCTTCTTGACAACGGCGATGTAGCCGACGCACATCTCGTCGTCGGAGTTCGGGCCGAACCTGATGAGCTTCGGCGGGGAGTTGGGATTCCTGGCGTGCGCCGAGTTGTCGAAGTGGGCGACGACGTTGACGACCGAGCCGGCCGGCAGCAGGATCGGCTTCTCGAAGTAATAGGCGCTCTGCCACGAGGGGTCCCAGTCGACGATCTCAATCAGGCTGCGGGTCTTGCCGCCGGGATACTTGACCGACATGTGCATGTCGTGGCCGAGCTGGTGCATGTGGGGCGAGACGGCCAGGGCCTCGAGATCCACGGGGACATACCAGCTCGCCTTGACCTCGACGTTGTCGTTGCCGGCCGGGAGGCGGAAGCTGGAATTCGTGGCATTGTTCCAGTGGAGGGCCTGCTTGACCGGCTTGCGGGAGAAATACAGCCCGACTCGCGTGCGATCGAGCCCGGCTTTTCCGCTGGGGTGATAGTGGACCTGGAGCACGATGTCGGCCTGGGCGGGGATGCGGACGCCGATGCCGGGAGGGAGGCGATGGGGCGGACTGCCAGCCGTCCAGAAGCTCATCTCGTCGGCCTCGATCCCGGCGCCGGCGGACGTGCGATAACCGGGCCCGGGCGAGGCCGCGTCGAGCTGGCGGGCGCGGCCGGTGGTATCAATGTAGGCGATGAGGTGGTGCACGGCGCCGGGTTCGCCTGGAGCATAGTCGACCGCCTCGAGATACGTATCGTGGGTGAAGTTGGTGGGCAGGACGAAGCACTGGTAGATATCAGGCCCGGCGGCGGGCACGGCGAACTTGTCGGGCGGATACAGGATCAGGTCGGGCGTGCCGAGCTTCCAGCCCTGGATGAATGTGGGCGGCGGCGGCATGTCCCTGACATCGCCCAGCGGCATACCCCCCTCGGCCCAGGCGGCGAGCACCTCCAGTTCGCCCCCGGTCAAGGACTGGTCATGCTTGAGCCTGGGCCCCACGCCGGGCGTCGGCTTCCACGGCGGCATCGATCGCTCGGCGGTCACCGAGACGATGTCGTGGGCTCGCTTGCGAGCCTGCGCGTACGTCTCCAGTGGGAACGGGCCGACCTGGTGGCGGCGATGGCAGTTCTGGCACCTGGCCTGGAGGATCGGGGCGACGTCCTTGGCGAAGGTCGGGACCTTCTTTCCGGCCAGTCGCGAACCGAGTTTCGCGGGAAATCCGGTGGATTTGCCCGTACCGGCGACCTCTGGATTCGCCGGCCTGGGTGCGTCAGCGCGATTTGCCGCAGTCGGAGCCGGCTTGCCGCGCGGCCCCTGCTGGCTGAGTGCCGGCGGACTTGAGAATCCGCAGAGGATGCCGATCCACAGGCCGAGCGGCAGCATCTGGGTCGCGACAGTCCCATGTCGATACGACATCACCCCGCTCCTTTTATCTGGAATCGTGCCGGATGGTTCGTATCTGGTGAAGTGAGTCCGCGCACGAGTGAACGACTCGCCGATCGATTGCCAGGCCGCGATTGAACCCGATGCTGGATCGGTCTGCCCCGAATTGTGGTGTTGGTTGATGAAGGAATCGTATCAGTCCCGCGCCAGGTCCACAAGTGGCCTCCGGAACACACGAGGCACGACGGCAATCCGGGCGCGAGTACCGCCGGGCGGATCGAGGCAGAATCATCCCCGGCATGCGAGCGTCGTCTTCCGGGCGAAGCCGGGACCCGTGGCGATCTCCCTTGAGAGTGTGAATCAAAGAAACATTGGTGAGGGAATCCGCTCCAACCGCCGGGCCGCCGGACCGGGCGGCCGGGATCGCTTCGGCGGAAGAAGCCACGGCGCTAAATCTTGAGCGAAAAGGGCTTACGGTGCGAGAGTCCGATTCGGCGAATCGGCGGGACACCGTTGGCTCGAAGGCTCAGGATCGATTTTTATCAA
>JAKAUH010000636.1 GCA_021818605.1 Planctomycetota bacterium | reverse complement strand
CAGACCCGACATGTCGTCAACGCTCGTCAGCGCGGCACCTGTCAGCCCTGTCGGGAACGTGACCGTATCGCCGTTCGCCGGCACCGCATTGCCGGTCCAGTTCCCAGGGTCGGACCAGGTGTTGTTCCCCTTCGAGATCGCATCCGCCCCGGACCACTGCACCAGGGTCGACAGCACCACCCGGTCTTCCAGCCGCTCCATCCCCAACCCGAGCCGCCTCGCTCGCCGCGCTCCCTTTCGGTCCCGCCCGATGACCCTCAGCTTCCCGCCTCCGGTGCGTCCGTCCCTGAACTCCATGACCCCGATCCTCCAGTTGGGAAGAAGCCACCTTTCCCTGCCTCTTCAAAAGCGACCGACCACCCCGACGCAGTCCACTCAACTTCGCCCCTTTTCCCCACGCCCCCTCGCCCAACCCGCCCACGCCGAGCAAACCGACCACTGTGATCCATTGTAGCATGCGTGATATTCAAGTCAAAGGGGCGAGTGTCGGTTTGGGGTGTGACGGAAGCGAGGGAGATGAGGCGCGGGGGGGGCCGGGCGTGGGGGTGGTGACCGACGGTGGGCGATCAGGCCAGCGGTGTCAGGCCCGATCGAAGACATGCACCGCCTTGCCGCGTACGCTCGCCTCCAGGTATCGAGCGGCCAGGTCCGGCCTGCTCCCGCACGCCGGCTCGACGACGATCTCCGCCGCCAGCACGTCGGTGAGGATCGTTTTCAACAGAGCGACGTCTACGCTACCGGGCTCGCCCTCGCACACCAGCCACAACTCAGCCATGAGCCTGACGCCTCAACTCAACGAGGATTCGCGTGGTTGGTGAGCTCGCCCGTCGCGTAATAGAACTGATCGCCGATCGTATCGCGCAGGTGCGTTGAGTGGGTCGTGAAGAAGTACTGGTTGTCATCGCCCAGGTCGGTCAGCGCGGTGTAAAGACGGTCTTGCCAGAGCGGGTGCAGGTGCTGGTCCAGCTCGTCGATGAGCACGATCGAACGGTGGATTCGGTGCGTGGCAAACTGGAGAAGCATCTCGAGAATCACTCGCTGGCCGCTGCTTAGTCCGTCGTAGTAATAGAGGCCCCGGTCGCTCAAAAACTCTATGTCCAGGCCGTGCTCCGTGTTGTAGAGCTGGCCGATCTTGTGCGGGCGGCAGACCCGCTCATAGAGCTGCTTCAGGCGGGCAAAGTCCTCCTTCTCGGTCGCCTTGGGATCCTGCGCGACCTGCGCCCGCATCGCCAGGCTGGTCAGGATCAGTCGAGGGTCGGTGAGGTGGACGTCACCGGAATGCTCGGATCGCAGGGTGGTGCCAACGTCGAAGGGGCGATTCCCGTTGGCCGCCTCGATCACGCCTGGATTCAAGAGATAGCCCAGTTGCCGCACTTCCTGCACGCCGAGATTCTTGGACAGACCCGTCCGTTTCGCGTCGAAATAGTAGACGCCACCGATGCGTTCGAAGAGCCGCGGTCCCAGGCCGGGAGCGTGAAGATATTTTTTCAAGAGATTCCTAGCCAGGAAATAAAAACAACCGATGTCTGGTTCGGTATCGAAGGACCCCGTCCTGTTTGGCTTCTCCAGGTTCGGATCCGGGAACGTCCAGCGGACGGTGATGTGGTTACTCCAGGAGTCTGCCCCACGAAAGCCCTTCTCGGTGCGTCCCAGGAGATCACGGATAACCTCGATCTCGTCGTTGGCGAAGCAGACCTTCGCCTGGACTTCCGCCCTTACCGCTCCGGAGCGGACCAGCGCCGGTGCGGTCATGAGCAGGCCATCCCGGATCTGGGCCGGGGTGTCGTTTATCGTCAGGCAAAGCGCAATCGCATCCAGAACGCTCGTCTTGCCGCTGGTATTCGGCCCGACGATGGGGACTCGGTCGCGGATCAGGCCGAGCTCGTCGGTGAAGTCGAGGTCGAGGCTTTCAATACCGCGGAAGTTGCGGATGGACAGGGATTGCAGCTTCATCGAAGTCGGCTCCGGGCCGGTCGCGTCGCGGCATTGTCCCCGGCGCGGGGACGGGCCGCTTACAGCTTCGATTCTACCCCGGCGATCGGGCGCGGGTCGACCTCGGCGGAATCAGCGCCGGCCTCGGGCGACCCGCCGGGCGCGATTGGAAACCGGACCTCGAACGTCGAGCCGGCGCCGGGCTCGCTGTGCGCGGCGACCGAGCCGCCTGACGCACTCGCGATCCGTCGCACGATCGCCAGGCCCAGGCCGACCCCCGCAGCTCCCTGGCGCCTCGCCTGCGCCGAGCGATAAAACGGCTCGAACAGGTGCGGCAGGTCCTCCGGCGCGATCCCCGAGCCGCGGTCGGATACCGAGAGCACGGCCGACTCACCGTCGCGCCGCGTCGCCACCACGATCGGCGCGGACGAAGCTGGGGTCGAACCCGCGCTCGCACCGGTTCCCGCCGGCCGGCCGTATTTCGCGGCGTTGTCCAGCAGGTTGTCGAGCAACTGGCCCAGAAGCGCCGGATGCGCCTGGATCGCCAGCTCCTCGCCCGCCGGCTTGAACTGGATGGGTGGCGCGGGGCCGCCGTCGGGCGCGGCGCGCTGGCTCAGGTGCGCCGATACCCACCGCTCCAGCTCGATCGGCTCGACACCGGGAATGGCCGACTCGGTCTCGGCGCGGCTGAGGAACAGGAGCGCCTCGACGATCCGCGCGAGCTGCTCGGCGCGGCCAAGCGCCGAGGCCAGCGCGCGTCGGTAGTCGTCGCCCGAGCGCTCGTGCCTGAGAGCGACCTGCAACTGGCCGATGAGCACCGTGAGCGGCGTGCGCAACTGGTGCGAGGCATCGCCGCTGAACCGCCGCTGCCGCTCGAACGCGACGTGCAGCCGGGCGAGCAGGTCGTTGAAGGCGCGGCCCAGGTCATCGAGCTCGTCGCCGGTGCCGGCCAGTACCAGCGACCAGCCAGGGTCGGCGGCATCGAGCCCTCGCGCCGAGGCGACCAGGCGCGCCAGCGGCGCCAGCGCCCGACGCGACAGCCAGCGGCACAGTCCCGCCGCCGCCAGCCAGATCGCCGCGCTGAGCGCCACGAGCATCCAGCCCAGCGTGGCGAGCGTCGCCTGCGTGGGACCGAGCGGGGCCGCCGCGACCAGCACCATGTACGGCGCGAACCCCTCGGGCCGGTGCGGCTCATCCGGCATCATCACCGACATCTGGCTGTCCGGCGCCTCGTCGGGCCGCAGCACCCGCCGCGCGATGCGCCAGTCGCCGCCGTCACGGTCGGCGATCCGGCCGGCGTCGCGGCTGTGGTGGCGATCATGTCCCTGATCGTGATTCCAACGGCGCTTCTCGGCTCCAACCGGCCTGATCGCGCGGGCCATCCGGTCGGCGAGGGACTCGTCCTCGTCGAGGTTGGGCGAGCGGTCGATGGCCTTCCCGCGATCGTTCAGAACAAGCCAGCGCAGCCGGTCGGCGCCCGACTCCCGGCCGAGCCACAGGGCGCGCTCATTCGGCTCCCACTCGACCCCATCGGCGTGGACCTCCGCCGCCGCCGCCAGGATCGCCAGCGCCGCGTCGAGCCGCTCGTGCACGCGGCGATCCAGATATGTCCGTGCCGAGAAATACAGCGCCGCCGAGAAGATCCCCAGCGCCAGCCCCAACGCCGCCAGGAAAATCGCCGAGAATCGAGCGGTCAGCGTCATGAGTCCTCCGAACCGGAACCGGAACCGGAACCCGATCCCGATCCCGAGCCGGAACCTGGCGACGGAGCCGCCTCGTACATGTACCCGCGGCCGCGGACCGTCTGGATCACCCGTGGTCCGTGCGCCTCGAGCTTGCGCCTCAGCTCCATCACGTGAACCTCCAGGGTGTTCGACAGGCCGTCGAACGTCTCGTCCCAGACGTGGTCGTAGATCCTCGTGCGCGAGAGCACCTGGCCGGGGTGCCGCAAAAAGAAGGTCAAAAGCGCCAGTTCCTTGGCCGTCAGCTCGAGCGGCTTGCCGGCCCGACGCGCGCGCTGCGCGGCCAGGTCGATCGTGATATCCCCGTGCGACAGTGTCATCTCGGCCGAGCGGTCGCGGCGGCGGACCAGGGCGCGGACCCTCGCGAGCAATTCATCAAAGGCAAAGGGTTTGCCCAGGTAATCATCGGCGCCGGCGTCGAGCCCGCGCACGCGGTCGGGCACCGCGTCGCGTGCCGTCAGGAACAGCACGGGCGCCGTCCCGCCCGCGCCCCGATAGCGCTTCACCAGCGACAGGCCCTCCTCGCCCGGCAGCCACCAGTCGAGCACGATCAGGTCCCACTCGCCCGACCGCATCGCCGCCCAGCCGAAATCGCCGTCAGCGGCGTGCTCGACCGTGAAGCCCTCCTCGCGCAGGCCGCGGACCACGAAGTCGGCGAGCTCGGCCTCGTCCTCGACGATCAGGATGCGGATGCCCATGCCACGGACTCCCTTCGACGCCGATGCAGGTCCGACGCTCAGCCATCCAGTCGGGTGGGCCGTGCCGCACTGCGCGAGGCCCGCGCCGCGAGCGCCGCCCACCCGATCCGGCCCGCCGAGCTTCAATCAGTCGTTGTCCTCATCCTCATCCTTGTCGTCGTCGTCATCGTCGGGGTCCTCGTGCTCCTTCTTCTGCTTCTTGCCGTCGTGAGCGGCCGCGTGCTCGCGATGCTCAGGCTTCTCGCCGTGGGCCGAGCCCCTGTGGTGCTCGTGCTCGTCGTCATCGTCATCGTCATCGTGGGCGTCGTGGTGTTCCTTCTTCCTCTCGCCGTGAGCGGCCTCGCCGTGCTCGTGGC
>JAKAUH010000676.1 GCA_021818605.1 Planctomycetota bacterium | reverse complement strand
CCTCCTGTTAAGGGAGACCATAAACCCGGTAAGAGAGCCCTGTCAACAATGTGTTTCCCTAAATTCTTACAAATCCATATGCTTGCATTAGACGATCCGAGTCGGCATGATTCTCGCGGCTCGCGGGCGGGTGTTCGGGTCAACTTCGGGAACAGTGGACCACGTGCATGAGGCGGCCCAGGATCAAATCCGCGACGCCGCCGGGATCGGTCCACGCGCCGACAGGTCGGGCGGATCAACGGGGCAGTCCGCCTGAGAGCTTATGAACAAGTCGAACCTCGAAGAACGAACAGAAGAGAGCCCACAAATGCAAGCTCCGACCCAGCAAGGGCTCATGTTGCTTCGCTCTCGGCTTACTACTCTTTTCCGACGATTCCTTCACGTCCCGTGGGCTTTACCACCCAGACTGTTGCCATATCTCCTGTTTTCAGAAAACCAAAAAGGACTCATACGGCCAGCAAAACCGAACCGATAGGTAATACTGGAACAGGAAGGCCCCGGCCGGTGGCATGCGGACAAACCGGTGTGCCACCGGCCGGGTCGCCAGACGGAACAGAGGACGTCCCGAAACTCCCGCCGCGGCCGGACCCTGTCCGGCCCGCGCGGGCCCCACGGGATCATGGATCGCGCCGCCCACGCCGTCGGAACCCGGCCAGGCGGGATCCCGGAGGCTCTTTGCTCATGCTAGCCAACTTGCATTCGTGGCCGCTGCTCGCGGCCTCGCTCCTGTGTGCGCCGGTCGTGCTGGCCGGGGCGATCGATGGAGACGGCGGGGCGGCGGCCATCAAGGCCGCGGGCTCTCCGGGCCACATCGGCATCGTGGACGAGACGCCGGCCCACCGCGCGACAGCTCGCGAGGATGTCAGCCGCGTGATCTTCCCGGTCACGTCGCCCGACCCGCGGGTGGCCCGGTTCATGGAACAGGGCGTGGCGCTCTTGCACGGCCAGTCGAATGCCGAGGCCGAGCGATCGTTCCGCGAGGTTGCCCGGATCGACAACCGATGCGCCATGGCCTACTGGGGCATGGCGATGGCCAACCTCACCAGCGAGCCGCAGGCCCGGGCGTTCGTCGATCGGGCGGCGTACCTCAAGGACTATGTGCGGGCGGTCACCACCCGTGAGGGCATGTACATTGATGCGCTCAAGTCGTACCTCGACGCGGGCCCGTTCTGGGACCGCGAGCGGCGAGAGGCGTACATCAAGGCGCTCGAGCGGATCATCGTCCACGACCCGAGCGATCGCGAGGTGCGTGTTTTTCTCGCCCGGCAGCTTTGGAGCAACCGCGACGCGGGCCTGCCGGTCGGCAGCACGATGGCGGCCGACGCCCTGCTGAAGCTCGTCCTGGACGAGAAGCCGAGCCATCCCTGCCACCTCGAGCGGGTTTTGCTCTGGGAAGCGGAGAACCCTGCGCTGGCGCTCGACTCGGCGGCGAGGTGCGGCAGGATTGCTCCGGGATGTGCGGCGATGTGGCACGCGCCCGGCCACCTTTACGAGCGGCTGGGCCGGGCCGATGATGCCGCCTGGCAGTACGAGGCCGCCGCCCGGGTCGAGAACGCCGACCTGGTCCGCTCGGGCGGGATGCCGGCCCAGCTCCCGGGCTATGTCGAGCACGCGACCTGCCGGGTCCGCGTCCTGGCGAAGCTGGGCCGGGTGCACGGCGCCGTCGCGGTCGCCTCGGCGATGATCGCCACGCAACGCCATCCGCGCTACAATACCATCGCCCATCCCGGCGATGCCTGCGCCCGGGGTCGCGACCTGCTGCTCGACCTGCTGGCGCAATCCGAGCTCTGGGACGACCTGCTGGCCCTGACCGACGCGCCGGACCTCTGGCCGGACAGCGATGTGCTGGCCGCCGTCCGGAGGCACCGCGCGGCCGGAATGGCCTGGCTCGCCCGCGGCGATCAGGAGCGCGGCCGGAAGCACCTCGCCGCGCTCGAATCCCTGGCGGCGGACCGGTCGGGCTCGATGAGCCGGGCCGGCGCGGCCGCCGGAGGGTCCGGGATCGCCGAGGTTGACCGGCGAATTCACGAGGCGGTCGCCGAGCTGACAGCGCAGGCCGCGATCGCGCGGGGCGATACTCGCGAGGGTCTCCGACTCCTCGATCGCGCGCACGGCACCGACTCGATGACCCGGGCTCGCCTGCGGGCCGGCGCCGGCCGCGGCGATCTGGCCGAGAACGACCTGGCCGAGCAGGTGGAGCGCCGGCATGGCGAGGTCCTGCCGTTGGCCGCGCTCGTGGCCGTCCGGTGGAACGCCGATCGCAAGATGGAGGCCGAGCAGGCGTTCATCGAGCTCCGCGAGGCCGCCGCGACGGCCGACCTGGATGCACCGCCGCTGGCCCGGCTCGCGCCGATCGCGAAGGCACTCGGCTATCCCAGGGACTGGCGGCTGCATCGGCCGCGGGCGACGGACATCGGCGAAAGGCCGGCACTCGACTCGCTCGGCCCCGCAGGGTGGACGCGGCCGCAGGCTCCGTCGTGGTCCCTCGAGGACGCGAAGGGGCGCCGGCACTCGCTGGCCGACTACCGCGGCCGGCCCGTCGTGGTGATCTTCTACCTGGGTGCCGGCTGCCTGCACTGCGTCGAGCAGCTCGAGACGATCGCCCCCCGGACCTCGGCCTTCGCCGACGCCGGCATCGCCCTGATCGGCGTCTCCACCGACGACCGCGAGAAGCTCGGCCAGTCGCTTCAGAAGTACGGCGACGAGCCGTTCCCCTTCCCTCTTGTCACGGATTCCGGGCTCGAAACCTTTCGGGCGTACGGGGCCTTTGACGAATTCAACGAGCATCCGCTCCATGGCACGTTCCTGATCGGGCCCGACGGGCGGATCCGCTGGCGGGACGTCGATCACGAGCCGTTCAGCGAGGCCGACTTCCTGCTCGAGGAATCGAAGCGGCTGCTGGCCCCGACCGCTGAGAAACCGGGCCGCAACCGCGCACCAATCCGTCCGGCGCCGACCGCCGGCCTTGCCGGGACACCGGGCCGCTCCGGTTCCTGACACGAAGCAACGTTTCCCTCCGGCCTCGCCGGGCGCGATCCGCCAGCCGTCATCACCTTCGGCATGGGACGACTGCCCGTCTCGTCAGGCCGGAGCGCTCTCGCCTTGCCCCGTCCGGTGCCGATCAAATCGTCCCGGCCGAACCGAACTCGTTATCTCAGCCGACAGCAGCGCTTGCGTGAGTCGTCAAGGTCCGTCCTCACGGCACGAGCGAGGAGAGACACCGCAGCCCGGTTTTTCGTCGGAATGGCCTCGCGTTTGCGGCCTGGCCATCGTCGAATCCGGCATCCTGCCCGCCGCATGCTCCCGATTGCCCCGGTGGCTCGGAGCGGAGTGGAGTGGAGCGGTCGCGCGATGCCGGTCCGCGCCACTCGTCGTTCCCGCGCAGATCCGGAAGGCGTCCCATGCCCGCCTGGCTCAACGTCCTTGCCTATGTTTTTGTGATCGCCTCCATAATATCGGCCGCGATCATCGTGCTAGACATCGCGATGGGCCGTCGCCAGAAGATGGCGATCATGAACCTGGTCTGGCCGATCACGGCGCTGTACTTTGGGCCGATCGGCCTGTGGGCGTACTGGACGATGGGGCGGATGAAGGCGCAGGGATCGGGCGGCGAGCACGCGTCGCACGAACAGGAACATCAGCACCAGCACGGCCACGGCTCGGGGAACGCCGGCGGCAAGGACCCGTCGTGGCGGGAAGTCTTCAAGGCGACGAGCCACTGCGGCGCGGGATGCACGCTGGGCGACATGATTGGCGAGACGGCGCTCTTCCTGCTGGGGGTCACGCTGTTCGGGTCGAAGCTGGAGACGGCCTACCTGGTCGACTTCGTGCTGGCCTATGCCTTTGGGATCGTCTTCCAGTTCTTCACGATCGCCCCGATGCGCGGGCTCGGCTTCTGGGCCGGCCTGAAGGCCGCGGCGAAGGCCGACACCATCTCGCTGGTGGCCTTCGAGGTCGGGATGTTCGCCTTCATGGCGCTCAACCGCCTGGTCTTCTTCCCCTCGTCGCCGCCCGAGCCGAACAGCGTGACCTACTGGTTCCTGATGCAGATCGCCATGATCGTCGGTTTCGCCACGAGCTATCCGGCCAACTGGTGGCTGCTCAAAGCCGGGCTGAAGGAATCGATGTGACGGCGCAGTCGCCTTTTGAACACCGCTCCGCCCTTGCGACCCCCGGCCATCCTGTTATACTCTGTTGATGTGTAAGGAGTTCCGCCGGGGTTTTGTCTCGGCTTCCGCGCCTCCGAACTCGACCCCACGCAGGGCAAGACATGGCCACGAACGCCCAGGTCCGCATGATGCAGACGGCGCAGCCGTTCCGGCCGTTCCTCGTCAAGCTGGCCGATGGCCGGTACTTCGAGGTCCGGCATCCCGAGAACGTCAGTTGCTCGACCAACGGTCGGGAAATGGTCATCCACGACGAGAAGGGTATGCACCTGATCGAACAGCTCCTGGTGCTGGAACTCGTTGCGGCGGAGCGGCCGCCGTCGGCGCGTGGGAAATCGGGCGGGAAGTGAGCGGAACCCCGGCGAGGGGTTTGCCAGGAAGGTCAGGCCGAATGTCGAGCATGCCACGAATCGTCGGAGCCGACGATCCCTTCGCCCCGATGTTCGAGTCGGTGTCGGGCCTGACCGCGCGGATCAAGGACGCGATGCGGTCGCACTTCGCCGAGGTCGCGGTCCACGGCGAGGTCTCGAACGTGGCGCGGCCGAAGTCGGGGCATGTGTATT
>JAKAUH010001146.1 GCA_021818605.1 Planctomycetota bacterium | reverse complement strand
CGTATAGTTCTTCCGAGGCTTCCGCATGGGAGAAACTCCTTCCGAGTTCTACTTTAACTCGGATGTGGCGTTTCTCCATTTCCGGCTGAAGCAAGACACCTTCGCGACCGTGGCCCTGATGCTCCGAGCCGCGGTCGCCGACCATTACAGCCGTCAGCGGGGGGTAGATGTAACCCACTATGTCTTCCGAATCGATCTCGACGACACGACCGACGAGTTCGTGGGTGAGGCCCTCGTGACGGTCCGGTTCACGGATGACGTGGGAAGGCGGTTCTGGCTCGATCTCGCCTCCCCGTCGCCGTCCCGGGCAGGCGGGTTGAGCGTCCGGGGTGTGCGCTGCGGGGATGCGGCGGCCGCGTTCGAGCAGGAGGCCGACCGCCTCTGGATCGCGCTCGGAGAGCCGCCAGCAGACGGAGAGTCGCGGACGTTTGCCATCTCCTACCGTGGCGTCCCTGCCGCGGGACTTAGGGCTTTGACGGACCCGTACATCGGCCGGGTTTGGTACGCCGAGAATTGGCCCGACAAGACTCACCTGTGGCTCCCGGTTATCGACCACCCGTCGGACAAGGCGACCAGCGAGTTTGTGGTCACGGCCCCCTCCCGCTATCAAGTGGTCGCTAACGGCGCCCTCCGCGAGGAAAGGGAACGGGGGGACGGGCGCCGCACGACACGCTGGAGCCAGAACGTCCCGATCCCAGCATGGCACAACGTGATCGCAGTCGGCCAGTTCCATTCGACCCCCGGTAATCCAGTCCGGGGGATCCCGGTCGAGGTCTGGACCTATCCCTACCACAACCCGCTCGCGAGTCCGCTCAGCGACGAGTCGCGCAGGGCATTGGGCTTCTTCTCGGCCCGGGTCGGCCCCTACCCCTATCAGAAGCTCGGTGCTGTGGAGGCCGTCTCAGCGTTCGACGGGATGGAAAATGCCAGCGTCATCTTCTATTCCGACCGGGCAATCAACGGTCGTGACTTGGCCCCGCTGGTTGGCCACGAGGTCTCCCACCAGTGGTTCGGCGGTTCCGTGACGCAATGCGACTGGAACGACATCTGGCTCAGCGAGGGGTTCGCGACCTATTGCGCGTTGCTCTACATCGAGGACACCCGGGGTCGGGAGCCGTTCCTTCGCGGCCTCCTGCGGAGCCGCGACCTGATTCTAACCGCAGAGGCGGCCGACCCCCGGGCCACGGTGGTCCATGCCGACCTCGACGACACCCGCCGAGTCATCAATCCGATCGTCTACGAGAAAGGCGGGTGGACGCTACACATGCTCCGCGGCCTCGTCGGAACCGATGTTTTCTGGGCCGGCCTTCGGGCGTATTACGAGAAGCATAAGAATAGTAATGCGTCCAGCGACGACTTCCGCCGCGTCATGGAGAAGGTCTCGGGGAAAGACCTCGGATGGTTCTTCACCCAGTGGCTCAAGCGGCCCGGGACTCCGACTCTAGGGCTTTCCTGGTCGTATGACCGTACCGCCCGCCAGGTCCTGGTCGAACTCTCACAGCGGCAGGAGGGAGAACCATACCGGCTCCCCTTGCAGGTCGAGCTTCTTTACGCCGACGACAAGGCGACCCGCCTGGCAACGATCGAGTTCGTAACGCGGCGACAGCGGTTCGCGATCTCCACCGAGGCGGAACCGTCCTCGATCGTTCTCGACCCGGAGCACTGGGTCCTGTTCAAGTAGCCGAGGAGCCGCGCCCTGTCTGTACTGGGCTGGGCGATCAGGTTTTTGTCCGGGGACATCTCCAGCGTGAGGTCCTCGCGGAGGAATATCCCGATGAACGATCAGCGTACCACTTTCACGGTGAGTAGTGCCCAATGCCCCAAAGAGATTCTTGTCGCCTCAACCGCCCCTCGTTCTTATGCTGAGGGCGTTTGGAGCGGCGAGGATGGTGTCATGCCCCTATCACGAGTGGTACCCTCCTGACCGAGAAAGCGGTACCTTTCCCGACTGTTATCGACACCCATCTTGCGCGGCGTCGAACTCCTCCCGGGCCGATCGCCTGGTTCCGATTGAATGCGGGGGGCGGGGGTTTGGGGCTTTCAGCCTGGGCTGTTTCGATAACGAGCCAACGTGTCGAGAAAACGGGGCCGAAAGGTCGTTCGCTTACCCCTTAACCCCAATACCGTTGAAATAGGCGCAAGCCACGGCCTCCTGCTACTTTGGGTTTACTCACGACCAAAGCAACCGGGATCGTCCCAGTCTGGGCCGATCTGGGCCTTTCCAGCTTGACACTTGGCGAGATTCTACCAGCAGCCCCTTGATTTTCTGGGGATGGACCTCGTGTGTGGGATTGTGAACACCACCACAACTCACGAGGACCCATCCCCATGGGCACCATACCCTTTGTTCGCTGGATCGCCAATGCCGCCGCCTGCCTCACCGGGCCCCACGGCGCTGTCACCGAGCAGGCCCAACAGTCCGGATGCAGCCGACAGTCCGCCTATGACCATTCTCAAACAATGATCCGCGAGAGAGCTAAGAACCCGGCGGGTTCCGGTGTTTCCAGGGGTAAACGGCATGTTATTACCCCGGCAAGAAAGCTCCTCACAAACCATTGCGGGCCCGGGCCGGAAGTAGGTCAGGCTTTCCAGCCTGACGCGGTCGGCCCGGATCGGAAGTAGGTCAGGCTTTCCAGCCTGACGCGGTCGGATCGGATCGGCCCGGCCCGGATCGGATCGGTCGGAGTCAGGCTGGAAAGCCTGACCTACGTGAGGATCTTTCTCGCCGGGGTAATACGCCTCCCCTTTTCCGCTGGACTTCTCAAGGACCCAAAAGGACAGGCATATTACCGCCGGCCCGCCGCCGAAACACCCACGCCGCCTGGCAGCCATGCCTGCAATCGCAGGTCGAAAAATGCCTGTCCTTTTTGGAGGTTGTCTTTTGGAGGTTCCGCCGCCGAAACACCCACACCGCCTGGCAGCCATGCCTGCAATCGCAGGTGGAAAAATGCCTGTCCTTTTTGGAGGTTTTTTTGGAGGTTCGCGACGGCCGGGACCCGGCGGGCATCAGCCGGCCGACCGACTGTCGACGGCCGGGCCGGCGCGTTGGGACAGGGTGGGGTGGGGCCGGGACCCGTTCCGGCGGATGAACGCGGCTTCGCGTCAATGCCGGCTTTTCATCGCGCCACGCTGGGGCTGCCGGCCGGGGCGATGGGGTTGTCGGGCGAGAGATCGCCGGCGGCGGACTGGGAATTCTCGGGAGGCGAGCCTGTCCGATGGAACGCGATCCGCACGTTTCCGGGCCGGTTCTCGAAGTCGGCCAGGATCCAGATCGGGCCATCGGGACTGGTTCTCTTGAAGCAGAGAAGGCCGCCGTAGAGGTTGGGGGGTATACCTCGACCCGCCTCGGCGGCGGATTTCGCGGCGAGGCAGGCGAGTAGCGGCCGGAGAATCCTCTGCGTTTGGCGGTCCGTGGAAATGGCAGCATCGACGAGGAGGTCCGTGGCTCCTTCCCCCGGCTGCGACGCGATCGTGGCGAGCAGTTGCTCAGCCAACTCCTCGATCGTCCAGTCCGATGGGAGCGGGGCAGCGAGCAGGTCCCGGATTGGGTTCTTTGCGCTCACAGTGGGATTACCCGCTTCTTGAGATTCGTCCATTCGGCACGCAGTTCGTTGAGTCCGCTCTCGGGATCGAATCGAATCTCGCCGCTACGTGCGAGCCCGGCCGCGATGGGATCGGCGTGGAGGATCGCCATGATCCACGCCGGAACGATGATTTCCAGGATAGCCGGGCCGCCTTCGTCCGGGAAGAGAGCGTGCTTCTCCCGGGCGGCCATCTGCGGTGTGCCGGTGCCGCAGGAACGTCCGTCGCCGATCACGGTCGGGAAGCCTTCCGCCGGGGGAAGGTGGCCACTGCCCGGCTCGCGAAACGAGGGGTCCGGGCCGTTCGCCTCGATGGCCCGGGCACGCAGCAGAGTGGTCCCGTGGTGGAGGACGAGGGAATCCGGCTCTGTGGTCAAGAGGGGATGTCTCCCGATTGTCAGACCTTTCCGGACGGCGCCTTCCGCCGGCGGGGTTGTGCCCACGGGGCCCGATCCCGGGATCAGACCAACCCGCTTCGTCTGCGAGGCTCCGATGCGCCAGGCGATTCGATGGTATCCGGTCTCAGTCTGAACACAAGGCCATGATGGCGCATGGGGCGCCGTGGGCTTTGTTGAAGGCCCAAAAGGACATGGTAACCATTCAGTCTATCGATCGGCATCGATCTTGCCTGGGGTGGCTGGAACCAGCCAGGCGCTTGCAATCGGCGATGGTTTTTACCTAATCTCTCGCTATGGATCAATCGGCTGCGACCTCTGTGTCGGCTTGCCCGGAGTGCAATCGTCTCCGCGCCGCCTTGGAACACGCGCAGCTTCAGATCGCCCAATTACAGGATGAGCTCCGCGAACTCCGCGCGCAACTGGGTCGCAATTCTTCCAACTCCTCGACGCCGCCCTCGGCCGATCCGCCGGGGGCACCCAAGCCGGTGGTCAAGACACCCAGCGGTCGCCGACCGGGCGGGCAGCCGGGGCATCCCGGACATCATCGCCATCGCCTCCCGTCCCAACGGGTCAAGACGATCGTGCCCTATGTGCCCACGATCTGCACCCACTGCCAAGCTCCCTTGCCCGCCGAGCCGGGACCTGGCGACCCTGAGCCGACCTGGCATCAAAACCTCCAAAAAGGACAGGCATTTTTCGACCTGCGATTGCGGGCATGGCTGCTAGGCGGCGTGGGTGTTTGGCGACGGC
>JAKAUH010000531.1 GCA_021818605.1 Planctomycetota bacterium | reverse complement strand
CCGGCATCATGGAGCCGGCGAGGACACGCACCTGTTCCAGCGGCTGGCGTCGCACATCGTCTTTGCCGGCAGCTCGCTACGCGCCGAGCCGTCGATCCTGGCTCGCGACAGGCTGGGCCAGCCGCAGTTGTGGCGGTTCGGCATCTCGGGCGATCGGCCGATCGTGCTGGCGCGGATCACCGGTACGGACGAGATGCCGCTGGTGCGCCAGCTCCTCGCGGCGCATGCCTATTTGCGGCCGCGGGGGCTCGAGTTCGACCTGGTGCTCCTCGACGAGGAGCCCGGCAGCTACCTCGATGAGCTGGCTCGTCAGCTCATCGACGCCGTGCGCGCCGCCGGGGGCGCCGAGCGGATGGACCAGCCGGGCGGGATCTTCGTGCGCAAGGGCTCGCAGATGAGCACGGATGAGCAAATCCTGCTCGAGGCGGCCGCGCGGGCCGTACTGGTGGGCGAGCGCGGGCCGCTGGCCAGCCAGCTTGATCGGACCGAGCGGCATGCCCCCCTGCCCGGCCGGCTGGCGCCCTCGCACGATCCGGTCGTCTGGAGCGACGAGCCCGTGGCGCCGCCGGAGGGCCTGCTGTTTGCCAACGGCCTGGGCGGGTTCACGCCGGATGGGCGCGAGTACTGCGTGCTGGTGCAGGGCGTGCCGGCGCCCGAGCGCGGTCGCAACGGTCCGCCGCCATCGCACATGCCGGCCGTCGCGCTGGCGCTCCGTCTGCCGCCCGCGCCCTGGGTGAATGTCGTCGCCAATCCCACGGTCGGCTTCGTCGCGTCCGAGGCCGGCTCGGGGTTCACCTGGGCCATCAACAGCCAGGCCAATCGGCTAACGCCCTGGAGCAACGACCCAGTCTCGGATCCGCCCGGCGAGGCGATCTACCTCCGCGACGAGGAGACCGGCGAGTTCTGGTCGCCGACGCCGCTGCCGGTTCCGTCGCATCAGCCGGTGCTCGTGCGTCACGGGCACGGGTACACGGTCTACCAGCGCAACGCTTTTGGCGTCGCGCACGAGCTGACGCTCTTCGTCCCGGCCGAGGACCCGGTCAAGCTCATGGTGCTGAAGCTGCGCAACATGACGAACCGCCCGCGGAATCTGTCGGCGACGTTCTATGCCGAATGGGTCCTGGGCCTCAACCGCGACACCGCCGCGATGCACGTCGTGACCGAGGTCGACGACGAGACCGGTGCTCTGTTAGCCCATAACCCCTTCCGCGCCGACCTGTCGACCCGGGTGGCGTTCGTCGATGTCGACCGCCGTCCGCGCACGGTCTCGGCCGACCGCCTGGCGTTCCTCGGCCGCCACGGGCTGCTCGCGGCGCCGGCGGCGATGGGCCGGGTGGATCTCTCGGGCCGCGTCGGCGCGGCGATCGACCCGTGTGCCGCCGTGCACACGCCGATCGAGCTGGCGCCCGAGGCCGAGGCCGAGGTCGTGTTCGTGCTGGGCGAGGCGGACGACGTGGAATCCGCCCGCGCACTGGTCAATCGCTACCGCGAGCCCGGCCGGGCGTCGCGGGCGCTCCAGGAGGTAAAGGCCGCGTGGGACGACCGGCTGGGCGTCGTGCAGGTGCATACGCCGGATCCGGCCGTCGACCTGCTGGCCAATCGCTGGCTGGTCTACCAGGTGCTTGCCTGCCGGTACTGGGGGCGGTCGGGTTTCTACCAGTCGGGCGGCGCGTTTGGGTTCCGCGACCAGCTTCAGGACGTGATGGCGCTGGTGCACGCCGCGCCGGCAATCACCCGCGCGCAGATTTTGCTCGCCGCGTCGCACCAGTTCCTCGAGGGGGACGTCCAGCACTGGTGGCACCCGCCGGCCGGCCGGGGCATCCGCACGCGGATCTCGGACGATCCCGCATGGCTGGCGTTCGTTGCGGGGTACTATGTTGATACGACCGGCGACACGGCGATCCTCGACGAGCCGGTCGATTACCTCGAGTCGCCCCCGCTCAGGCCCGAGCAGGAGGACAACTATGGCCTGGCCCCGCCGGCCGGCCGGCCGGGCTCGTTGTACGAGCATTGCATCAAGGGCCTGGAGCGCGTCGATCACCGCGGCCCGCATGGCCTGCCGCTGATGGGCCACGGCGACTGGAACGACGGGATGAACCACGTCGGCGCCGGCGGAAAGGGCGAGAGCGTCTGGCTGGCCTGGTTCGCGATCGCCGCGATGCAGCGGTTCGCCGAGCTGGCCGAGGGTCGTGGAGACACCGCCAGGGCCGCCGACCTCCGCCGCCGCGCCAACGAGCTGGCCGAGGCGTGCGAGAAATCGGCCTGGGACGGCGCCTGGTATCGCCGGGCCTATTTCGACGACGGCACGCCGCTGGGTTCCTCCACGAGCGCCGCCTGCCAGATCGACTCGCTGGCGCAGACCTGGGCCGTGCTCTGCGGCGCCGCCGATCCCGAGCGGGCCCGCCGCGGAATGGAGGCCGTGGATGCCAGGCTCGTCGACCGCGAGGGCCGGCTGATCCTGCTCTTTGCCCCGCCGTTTGACGCCGAGCCAATCGACCCCGGTTACATCAAGGGCTACGTTCCGGGCATCCGCGAGAACGGCGGCCAGTACACGCACGCCGCGACCTGGGTCATCCAGGCCTTCGCCGCGATGGGCCGCGGCCGCCACGCCGCCGAACTGCTCGCGCTGATCAACCCGATCCGGCACGCCGAGGATCCCCAGGGCGTCGAGCGCTACCGGGTCGAGCCGTACGTCATGGCGGGGGACGTTTATGGACGCCCGCCGCACGTCGGCCGAGGCGGCTGGACCTGGTACACGGGCTCGGCTTCGTGGCTCTATCGCACGATCGTCGAGGCGATCCTGGGCCTCCGCCGCCAGGGCGACCGCCTGGCGATCGACCCCCGCATCCCACCCGACTGGCCGGGGTTCGAGATCGCTTACCGGTATAAGTCCTCGACATATCGCATTGCCGTCGAGAACCCGAATGGCCGCGAGTCCGGCCGTGTGACCGTTGAGCTCGACGGTGCCCCGCTCGATCCGCCACTGATCCCGATGGTCGACGACGGCCGGACGCACGAGGTCCGCGCCCGGATCGAGTGACCGAGCATCCCGAAGGGAGTGGACGGGCCGGCTCCGGCTCGGCCGGCAGATCGCCGGGCTCTCGGCGCGTCGGCCTTCATCGGGATTTCAGAGATCTCACCCGCGGCCTGCATGATCACCGCCTAGAATGTGGGTCCCGGGATGCTGAGGGCGAGCCCAGCGATTGCATTCCGGGCCCACGCCAGATAACGGGTCGTCGGTACGGAACAGCCCGGCCGGCAAGGTGATGGAGAGGCTTGCGCGAGCTGGATAATCCGCCCGGACGGATTCCGAGGCGACGAATCCGAGGTGGGACCGCTTGACAGGCCCCGGCTTCGTAGGTCAGTCTTTGCAGCTTGATGATTCCAGTCCTGCGCGTCTGATCGCCCCCGGCGACGGACGCACCTCACCTGACGGCAGGCCCGGCGGCCCTCCTCTCCTCTCCTCGCCGATGCTTGCCGGAAAGCTCCACGTTCGGCGCTTCTGGATGTCGCGGTTCACCTGGAAACCGTCCGTGTCCTGTCCCTGGCGCCGGCTCATTCGCCGGACATCCTTCCTCCACCCTTGAGGCGATCGATGAAATCCCCATCTCCGGCCCGCCGCGGCGGGTTTACCCTGATCGAGCTCCTGGTCGTCATCGCGATCATTGCCGTGTTGATCGCGCTGTTGCTCCCCGCGGTGCAGAGCGCCCGCGAGGCCGCGCGGCGGGCCCAGTGCACGAACAACCTCAAGCAGCTTGCGCTGGCGGCGAGCAACTACGAGTCGTCCAACGGCGCCTATCCCGGCGGGTCGTACTCGAACTACAACGGGGGCCTTCCCGCCGACAACAACTGCGGCAGCGGCGTGGCTCCCTGCGACTTTCCCGAGAACTTCAGCGTGTTCGTCCGGATGCTGCCGTACACCGAGCAGGCGCCGATGTACAACGCAGTGAACTTCAACCTGACCTCGGGCAATTTCGAGAACCTGACGATTTGCGGCGTCCGGCTGAGCATCCTGACCTGCCCGAGCGACACGGCCAACGAGCCGGTGCCGCTGATCCCCGGCACGCCGAATGCCTCGTTCAACTCGGTCGGCAACTCGCCGGGCCTACCCATGCCGCCGGGCACCTGGATGCAGGCGTATACCAGCTACGCCGGCAACTGCGGTACGTGGGATTTCGGCTATGCGAGCTGGAAGGGCTCGACGATTTTCAGCATGTACAACGGTACGATCTACAACGACAGTACCGTGACGATCGCGGCCGTCACCGACGGCACCAGCAACACGTTCCAGTTCGGCGAGCACAGTCACTTCAAGGCGCAACAGAACGACCCGTATTACTTCGTCTCGGACTGCTCGTGGCAGTCGGGCCGGTGGTATGACACGCTGTTCTCCACACTTTATTCAATGACCGTCAACCTTCAGGGAAGCATGGCCCAGGCGAACGGCCCGTATGGCTACTACGCCATCACGACGGCCAACAGCATGCACCCCGGCGGTGCGAACTTCGCCTTCTGCGACGGCTCGGTCCGGTTCATCAAGAGCAGCATCTCGTCGTGGACGTTCAACACGGGTAACTCCGACCCGTATGGCGACGCCATTCCCGACGGTGCGATCGCCACGAAGCAGTCCAACGGCGAGATTCTCTACCAGCTCGGCGCCGCCCGGCTGGGGGTGTATCAGCAGCTCTCGACCCGCGCGGGCGGCGAGGTTGTCATCTCGCATTCCTATTGATT
>JAKAUH010000068.1 GCA_021818605.1 Planctomycetota bacterium | reverse complement strand
ACGGAGTAGGTCAGGCTCTTAGCCTGACTCCGGCCGTTCTGGGCGGATCGGGCGGAACGGCGTCAGGCTGGAAAGCCTGACCTACGCGGGCAGACCGGAACGGAGTAGGTCAGGCTCTTAGCCTGACACCGGCCGTTCTGGGCGGATCGGGCAGATCGGAGTCAGGCTGGAAAGCCTGACCTACGCGGGCAGACCGGAACGGTGTAGGTCAGGCTTTCCAGCCTGACGCCGGCCGGTCCGTCGGTCAGCCCGTCCGTCCGGCCAATCTTCCGCGTCAGGCCAACTCTCCCCGACCTCGGGCGGACAGGGATAGGGGCATGGACGTTCCCCCCGGATGATCGTATCACCGATCGACGTTCATTCTCGTCAGTTTCTCCCCGCGCTCGCCGGGCGCCAACTCCGCTCCGTTCGCGACGGCGACGAGACGCCGGAATCGACGCCGACCGCCGAGAGCCGCCTCCGACCCGGATGCTCGCCCGGGCCATCAGCCGTGACACGACCGGTCCGCTCCGGTAAGCTATTGTTCGATCGGCGGATTGTCTCCATCCCACCGCATCACCCCCGCCCCGGGAGCACGGCCCGTGCAGCGAAAGCCCGAACGGATCGCGATGGCCTCCGCCTGCCTGATGCTCGCGCTGCTGGGCGCGACAGAGGGCGCTGAACCGGGTCCCTGGGCCCTCAAGCCGGTCGTCCGACCCAGAACGCCCGCCGGCTCGTCGTCGGTCAACCCGATCGACGCCTTCCTCGCCGCGGACCACCACGCGAAGGGTCTGACGCCGCTCGGGCCGGCCGACAAGCGGACGCTCCTCCGCCGCGTCACCCTGGATCTCACCGGCCTGCCGCCGACGATCGACGAGCAGGAAGCGTTCCTCCACGACGAGTCGCCGGACGCTTATGAGCGCGTCGTCGACCGGCTCCTGGCGAGCGAGCAGCACGGCGTCCGCTTCGGCCGGCACTGGCTCGACGTCCTGCGCTACGCGGACGTCGACGAGCGGATGGTCGCCGCTCCGGGCATCCACCTCTGGCGTGACTGGGTCATCCGTGCGCTCAACGACGACCTTCCCTATGACCAGTTCGTCCGCGCCCAACTGACCGGCTACCGGACGACCGAGCGGACCCAGATGTCGGCCACGGGCCGCCGGAGCCGCAAGGAGCCGCGGCCCGACGACATGTTTGCCCTCGGCCTGCTCGCCCGCGGGGCCGTCCTGCGCGATGGCAAGGATTCCGGCAAGCTGTCGATCTCCGCCGTCGACACGGTCTCCTCCGCCTTCATGGGCATGACCGTCGCCTGCGCCAAGTGCCACGACCACATGTACGACCCGATCCGCCAGCGCGACTATTACTCCATGAAGGCGCTGTTCGACCCGCTGGTCGTCCGCAAGGTGATCCTGGCCACTCCCGCCGAAATCATCACCGAGGGCCGGGCACTCGACGAGGCCGAGCGCAAACGGGCGGAGGTCGAGGAGCCGATCAACGAGCTGATCGCACCTTACAAAAAACGGCTGTACGACGAGCGCGTGACGATGCTCCCGCCCGACGTCCAGAAGGTCATCCTCAAGCCCGAGCGCCAGCGCTCGGCCGCCGAGCGGAAGATCGCCGACGACTACTTCCCGGTCCTGCGGATCGACACCGACAAGATCCTCGCGGTGATGACCGAGCCGGACAAAAAGCGATACCGCGAGCTCCGGCGCAGGCTCGGCGATCCCGCGAGCCGCCGCGGTCGCGGCCGCTCGTCGCTCCCGGCGTTCTGGACCGTCGAGGTCGACCCGAAGCGCGAGTCCGAGCCGAGCTACATCCTCACGAGCGGCGACCCCGATCGGCCCGAGCGAAAACATCCCGTCGAGCCCGGCTGGCCGTTCGGGCCCGCGAATCCCGATCTCCACGAGGGCCGGATCGAGGCATTCTCCGACTGGCTGACAGCGCCCGAGAACCCGCTCTTCGCCCGCGTGGCCGTCAACCGGCTCTGGCAGTGGCACTTTGGCGAGGGGCTGAAAAAGTCGCCCAGCGACTTCGGCGAGCTCGGCGGCACGCCCGCCGACCCGGCCCTCCTCGACTGGCTCGCCTCCGAGCTCGTCGCGCGCGGATTCCGGATGAAGGCGATCCACCGCCTCATCGTCACGTCCGCGGCCTACCGTCGCGTCTCCGCGGCGCCTCCGGCCCTGGCCGAGTCCAACGCCGCGGTCGACCCGACGAATGCTTATCTCTGGCGCTTCCCGCTCCGGCGCCTCGAGGCCGAGCCGATCTGGGATTCGATCTGGTCCGCGGCCGGCGGCCTCGACACCGCGGTCGGCGGCCCGTCGTTCGACCCGTCCGGCGGCCGGAGCGGCATGCGCGGCGGCTCGTCCGCCGTCCGCTCGCCGGCCGTCGGCTCCTCGATCCGTCGCGCCGCCTACATGATCCGCGGCTATTCGACGAGCCGCGACGTCGTACCGGTCTTCCTCCAGGCGTTCGACGTCGACGACGGCCGCGTCCCCTGCCCGGTCCGGACCAGGACCGTCACCCCGCCGCAGGCACTCTTCCTGATGAATGGCGACGCGATCGAGCGGGCGACCGAGACATTCGCCCGTCGGCTGAAAGACCAGTCCGGCGGCGATCTCGCGACGGCCGTCGACCTCGCCTATCGGACCGCCATCGCCCGGCTGCCCACCCCGGCCGAACGCGACCGTTGCCTCGCCTACCTCGATCGCGACCCGGCGCGGCTCAAGGGCCTCGCCTGGCTCCTCTTCAACCTCGACGAATTCCTCTACGTCCGGTGAAAGATCTCATGAGCGTCGATTCGCTGTACCCCTGCGGCCGGGTGTCCCGGCGCGACTTCCTCCGCCGCGCCGGCGGCGGCTTCCTGGGCGTGGCCCTCGGCGGCACCTGGGCCGAGGCCGGCGAGATCGAGGCGACGCTGCACGGGCCCCACTTCGAGCCAAAAGCGAAGTCGGTCATCTTCCTGTTCATGTGCGGCGGCGTCAGCCACATCGATACCTTCGACCCCAAGGGCAACAAATGGGCCGGCAAGCTCATCGATGTCGTCGGTTTCGGCGACAACTCCGCTGAAATGAGGCGCCCGGTCATCTACTGCGAGCGCAGGTTCACCCGGTATGGCAAGTCGGGCATCCCCGTGTCCGACTGGTTCCCCTGCATCGGCGGGGTGGTCGACGAGATCGCCGTGGTCCGCTCGATGTGGTGCCATGAGGGGAACCATTTCCCCGCCGTGATCGAGACCTGCACCGGCCACCGCGGGCGGCCGTTCGACCACCCGACGTTCGGAAGCTGGGTCTCCTACGCGCTCGGCAGCGCCAACAGGGATCTGCCGACGTTCGTCAACATCGGCCGGCCGTCGTCCCCGGTGCAATTGACCGGCGGCTACCTCGGCGCATCCGTGGCCGCGTCGCCGTTCCAGGCGTGCGAGTCGCGGATCCCCAACCTGAAACCGCCGCGCGGCACGAGCACCTCGGACCGCCAGCGGCGGATGGAAGCGCTGACGGAGCTGAATCGCGACTTCCGCGACCGCTACGCACTCGAGTCCGACATCGCCGCGCGGACAAAAGCCTACGAGCTGGCGGCGCGGATGCAGCTCTCGGCGCCGGAGGCCGTTGATATCTCCACCGAGCCGAAGCACGTCCTGGACCTCTACGGGATCGGCGACCCCGCCACCGAGGACTTCGGCCGCCAGCTCCTGCTGGCGCGCCGCCTGGCCGAGCGCGGTGTGCGCTTCATCCAGGTCTGCCATGCCGGCGGCGGCAACGGCGCCTGGGACGCCCATGGCGACATCCGCACCCACGCGCCGCTCTGCCGCGCGACCGACCGACCCATCGCCGGGTTGATCCGCGACCTCAAGACCCGCGGCCTGCTCGATCAGACCCTCGTCGTCTGGTCCAGCGAATTCGGCCGCAGCCCCTGGTCGCAGAACACGACGGGCCGCGACCACAACCCCAGGGGCTACACCGCCTGGCTGGCCGGCGGCGGCATCAAGGGCGGGACCGTCCATGGCGCCACCGACGACGTCGGCTACAAGGCCGTCGAGCACCCCCACTACTACAGCGACCTGCACGCGACCATCCTCCGCCAGCTCGGCCTCGATCACAAGAAGATGGAAATGCGCGTCCTGGGCCGGACCATGCGGCTCGTCGAGGAGGGCGCGCCGATCGCCGAGATCGTCGCGTGATCGCCAGATTCCGGGATCGACTGACCCCTGCCGGCACGTCGCGCCGGAATCACCGCCAGCCGACGAGGAACCGCTCCCTTGATCAGGGGCCTTCCAGGATCGGGCGATCCCTCACGGTCGAAACAGGGGGCCCGGCAGGATCACGAACTCGCGGTCGAAGAAGCTCGGGACAATCGCGGGGGTCGCGTGACCCAGTGGGGCCTTCCGGAATTCCTCCGGCAGGATCGCCCCCGGCTCGTAAAAAACGCCACCTTCACCCCGCTGCGCCAGGGCCTTGCCCAGCGAGCCAGCGGTGCCTCCGTTCCACAGCGGCGCGCCGTTGCGATCGGCGGCGAGTGCCCCGTCGCGCTGGACGAAGAACGTGGCTCCCGGCCGGCCCGCACCGAGCTGGCCGCCCGCCGTGATGAAGACCACGCGGTTTTCGTCCGCGGTCGCCAGGACGTCGCCTTCTCCGAGCCAGAGAATCGCGTCCCGCGGGATTCGTCGCGTGGGTTGAGCCAGGATCTGCCAGGGGCGAAGCATTCCTCGGCGTGGCAGCGTCACCGTCAGCCCCTCGGTGGTCACCACCATCACGAGCTGGGCTCC
>JAKAUH010000976.1 GCA_021818605.1 Planctomycetota bacterium | reverse complement strand
CGTGCGATAGCGCTCGTCCTGAACTCTCCAGGCAGCCGCATCCCATCGGCCGATACGGGCAAGGATCTCGAGCAGGTCGGCATTCCCGAGCGGGCGAGCCGACCCGGCGGGCGGCTCCTGACGCGGCAAGCGGCCCGACTCGATTGCGTTGGCCAGGTCGATGGCCACACGACAAATCCGGTCGTCCATCTCGGCGATCTCCCCACGATTCAGCTTGCTGCGCTGAAGGACCATGTTCGCGCCTTCTCGAGGACGGTCGATCGCGTGAACCTCGCCATCAAGCCCCCTCAGATAATGCCGGCCGTCGAGATACGCTCGCTGCCAGCGGCCTTCACGGTCGAAGTGGTAGATCGGCTCGTCCCCGAAGTAGAGCGAGAACGCCCCATGCTTGAACCCGGCAAAGACAAGGTTACCCTGATCGTCCGACCGTACCAGTCCCACCCGCTCTCGGTACAGGGCGCCGGTCTCGAGCAGGCAAGCGGCCTCGGTGCGATGCTCCATCGTTAAGTCTCGTGCAATGCGACAGGCGGATTGAACTCGCCGAAATCCTGAGTATACGCTATCTTACCGCGGCCGGGCCGTTGGCGTCCCCATGCTCGCAAACGGGAGCCGCGGCCGCCGGATTCCGCTCGAGCCTCCAGGAGGGAGCCGTGGAGCAGGAGGTTTTGATCGAAGGGCAGGACGACCATCGGACCGATTCGCCGGGCGCCAGGCCGGGCTGGCGACGATGGTGCGAGCCGATCGCCCTGGCATTACTGGCATTGGCCATCAACCTCGCTGGCAACGACCGCACCGGGCTCTGGGATCGCGACGAGCCGCGGTATGCCGTGGCCGTTCGCGAGATGCGTGCCCGCGGCGACTGGTTCCTGCCGACCTATAACGGCGAGCCGCGTTATCACAAGCCGATCCTGATCTACTGGCTGATGGGCCTGACGACCGCCCTGGCGGGCGACAATCCCTTTGGCGCCCGGCTGGTGTCGAGCCTCGCCGGCGCGGCGGCCGTCGTGGGCGTCTGGTGGCTGGCTCGCCGCTTGCTGGGTCCTCGCGGCGGTTGGCTGGCCGCCTTGATCTACGCGACGGCGCCGATCGTCGCAATCGAGTCGAAGCTGGCGACGACCGACGCGACATTGGCGCTCTGGCTGCTGGGCGCGCAGGCGTCGCTGTGGGTGCTGTCGCGTCGGGATTCGCGGCTGGTGGCGGCCGGGTTCTGGGCCGCGCTCAACCTGGCGATCCTGACCAAGGGGCCGGTCGGGCCGGCGCTCGTCGCCGCCGCGAGCGCCGTGGCATGGTGGTGCGGCTGGCCTGTCCCGCCCCGCGCCCGCCTGCGCTGGCGCTGGGGACTTGCAAGCCTCCTGCTGATCGCCGCTCCCTGGTTCGCCGCGGTCAGCATCGTCTCGGGCGGCGAGTTCCTTCGATTCGCCCTCGGTGATCAGCTCCTGGGACGACTTGCCGTCGATCGAGAAACCCACGGCGGCTTCCCTGGCTATTATCCGACCGTCGCGACGCTTGCCTTCTTCCCCTGGTCGGCGCTCGTGCCGGCCGCCATCGTTGGCGCCTGGACGCGTCGGCGTTCTGAGCCGGCGCTCGCCTACCTGCTGGGCTGGACGATCGGCCCGATGATGCTACTCGAGTGCTTCCGCACCAAGTTGATCCACTACTACCTGCCCGCCTTCCCTGCCTGGGCGTTGCTCGCGGGCTGGCTGATCCTGTCGCTGGCCGATGAGGGCGTGAACATCCGCCGTCAGTCGCTTGGCCGACTGGCGATGGCGATGCTCGTCGGGATCGGCCTGGCGATTGCCGCCGTGCTCGTCGCCGGTGCCGCTTTCCTGCCGGGCCGAGTGGGACCCTTGCTGGTCGTCGTCGCGGCGCTCGTGGCCGGATCCGCACTGGTCGGCTTGACGTACTTCCAGCGTGGCGAGGGCCGGCGTGCCGCCCACGCAATGAGCGCCTGCTGGGCCGTTATCCTGGTGATCGCGACCGGGGTCGTCGTGCCGATGTGCGAGTCGTTCCGAACCTCACGGATCGTCGGCGAGCGCCTCCGCGCGCTGGCAGCACGCACCGGGCTCGAGCCGGTGATGCTTGAGTACCAGGAGCCAGGCGTCGTCTACGCGCTCGGCTACCCGATCGCCGAGACCCGCGACCCCGCCGGCTTCTTCTCGCACCTGACCGGCGGCCGATCGGTGCTGACGGCGCTCCGCGAGAACGAGATCGAGGTCATGCGCGAGCATTTCGAACTCGACGTAACGCCCGTGGAGCGTGTCGAGGGATTCTGGCTCACGAAGGGGAAGTACCAGACGCTGTTCCTCTCGATCGTCAAGCCGCGCGCATCACGACCCGACGGCGAGGCTGTGCCTGTCGCCACAGCCCGCGGCGCCGCCGGCGAGCAGCCGCTCGTAAAGTAAGCGAAGCTCTCGCGTCATCGTCTCGTGGTGGAACTTCTCTGCGAACCGCCTGCGTCCCTCGGCGCCCATCGCCGCCCGCAGGGCGGGGGCGCCCGCGAGCCGGAGGATTCCCCCGGCGAGTCCTTCCAGGTCTCTCGGCCTGAGCAGGATTCCCGTGTCGGGCACCACCACCTCGCGGGCGCCGTCGATGTCGTAGCTGATCACCGGACGGCCCACCAGCAGGCTCTGCGGCAAGACCCGCGCCAGCCCCTCGCGCAAACTTGGATGGATCACCGCGTCAACCGCCTGGAGTAGCTCGGGAACCCGCCCGGGCGGCACCAGGCCCGTCAGGATGAACGACGACTGCAACCCCAGACGGTCGATTTCCGCCAGTAGCCGAGCACGAAAGATGCCGTCGCCGATCCAGACGAAGCGCACCCGGGGATTCTCGGAAACGACCCGTTGGGCAATTGCCAGGATGTCATCGTGCCCCTTGAGCTCGAACAGCCGCGCCACAGTGGCGAACGCCACATCGTCGTCGGCCAGGCCCAACTCACGGCGAACCTCGCCACGCGGCCTGGGCGGGTTTAGGAACGCGTCCGCATCCATGCCGCTATACACCGTGAGGTATTGCTCGGGTCGCCCCACCCCGGCGACCAGGGCCTGCGTTGTCATTGCGTCACAGACCCCCACGATCGCGTGGCACCGCCGCGCGGCCCAGCGCTCGAGCGCGATGTACAGCCGGTTGCGCGTCGGAGTCTCGAACGGCCCGAACGGCAGCCCGTGGATCGTGTGCACCACGGCCGGCACCCGTTCGTCCCACGCCGCTGCCCGGCCCAGGATCCCGGCCTTCGAGCTGTGCGTGTGCACCACATCGGGCTTCAGACGGTGGAACGCCGCGCGTAGCTTCCAGTACGCCCTCCAGTCCGCCAGAGGTTGGATCGGCCGCACCAGTTCGGGCATCAACTCGACCTTCAGCCGTTGCGCCTCGGCCCGCGCGAACAGGTCGCCCTCGGGGCCCTCCGCCGGTCCGGTGATCAGCGTCACGTCGTCGCGGTACGCCTGGTGCAGGCCCTCGACGGTCAGCAGGGTGTTCTCCTGCGCCCCGCCCAGGATGAGCCTCGTTATGACGTGGACGATCCTCATTCTTACTGGTCCGTAATCCGATGCTGGAAATCCCCTGTCATCGGTCATTCCACGGCGCGATGCGGTGTGGGGAAACTATCGACATTCAATAGCGGACAGCGAGCAGGAAGAGCCCCTGCGCGGGAGCGGTCGGGCCGGCCTCGACGCGGTTCTCGGCGGCCAGGACCTCCGCCACCCAACCTTCAGTCCGTTTGCCCGAGCCGACGAGCACCAGAGTCCCAGTGATTGACCTGACCATGTTGTAGAGGAAGCCGTCGGCCTCGACCTCGATTGTGATCTCGTCATGATGGCGGGCCACGGTCAGGTCGCAGATCGTGCGCACGCTGCTCATTCGGTTCGGCCAGTCCGTCTCGAAGCTGCGGAAATCGTGCCGGCCGAGCAGGCTGGCGCCCGCCCTCGCCATGGAGTCGGCGTCCAACCGGTGCGGGACATGCCAGCAATACCGGAGCTTGAACGGGCTGGCCACACGGGCATTGTCGATCACGTAGCGATAGCGCTTGGAGCGTGCGTCGAGCGTCGCATGGAACGCCTGGGGCACCTCGGCGGCGGCCAGCACGCGGACATCCCGTGGCAAGAGCGCATTGAGAGCCCGCTGGAACGTCTCGGCCGAGTGCCGCGACGGGGTGAGGAAGTGAATGACCTGGCCGAGTGCGTGAACCCCGGCATCCGTTCGTCCGCTGGCTGTCGTCACCGGCCGCGTGCCGGTGAGCCGCTCGATGGCCTCCTCGAGCACCTGCTGCACGGTCCGCAGCCTGGGCTGGCGCTGCCAACCGTGGAATTCGGTGCCGTCGTAGCTGAGCGTCAGCTTGATATTCCTCATGGCGGCGGTGCAACCGGCCGACGGCGGCGGACCGCCCCCTCAAACCTCCACCGGCGCCAGCTCCAGGAGCTTCTCGGCGATCTGCACGGCGTTTGTCGCCGCGCCCTTGCGAAGGTTGTCGCTGACGCACCAGAACAGCAGCGCGTTGGGCCGCCCGAGGTCGGGCCGGATCCGGCCGACGAACACGTCGTCCTTCTCCGTGGCGATCGTCGCCAGCGGGTAGGCGCGTGCGAGCGGATCGTCCACCACCGCAACCCCCGGCGCCTCGGCCCAGAGCGCCCTGGCCTCCTCGACGGAGATCGGCCGCTCGGTTTCGACCAGGATTGATTCGCCATGGCAGTAGGGCACCGGAACCCGCACACAGGTCGGGCTGACGTCGATTGTCGGATCCCCCAT
>JAKAUH010000273.1 GCA_021818605.1 Planctomycetota bacterium | reverse complement strand
GGTTCAGGAACAGACCCGGAATGATCGATGGGGGACACCCATGCGCGCTGCGGAACGCATCAGTGGAAGATGGGCGTCAGGGCGGTCGGGATGGGTTCGCCCGGGCTGGGCGTCGATCGTCGCGGCGAGCCTGGCGATCGCCGCGCTCGAGTCCTCGCCCTGCCGGGCGCAGTCCGGTGCCGGTGCCGGGACTGGAGCCGTCGGGCCGGGCGTGGGTGTTCCGGGCGTGACCGCACCCACCACGCCGGCCATGCCGGGTACGGCGACGCCGACCGCCACTCAACCGGCGGCCGGTATCGGTGGGCCAAGGGGGTCATCCCATCGGTTGGGGCCTATCGGGGCGTCTCCGTCGCGGACGCCCGGAAGTTCGGAGCCTCCGCCGATCCCGTCGCTGCCGGGCGCGGGGATGAGCCCGGAAATGACCGGCGGGGTGCTTCCCGAGACGGGCTCGCGCAGGGAAGACCTGATGCGTGCGCAGGGTTTTCCCTCGCCGATCCCACGCCGCGACGTTATGGAACCCGCTCCGTCGCCCCAGCCGGCCATCGCCGGTCTGCCGTCGATTCCGCATGACCATCACGGCGACAGAGCCGGCACGGTCGGCTCGAGCCTCATCTGGATGGGGCAGCTTCCGGAGCGCTACGGCCCGTATGAGGACGGCGCCGGCAAGGTCGGCGGGCCGATCTTCCACATCGGGCGCCTCAGTACGGTGGCGCCCCCGAGCCACGCGGTGCTCACCATGGGGACGCTGAGCTACGGACCTCCGGGACTCCACCCGGGATTCTATGGTTTCGGCCTGAGCTATCACCCCGGCTATGGCTACGGCGGCAATGGCCTGGGCGTCGGGACCTGCGGCGGCAACCCCTTTTACGGCGGCCCTGGATATCCCTGCAAATACGGATATCCCCAGTTTGCCTATCCCTACTATGAAGGCATCGGCCAGCTCTTCTACGACCCGCCGGTCGTGCTCACCGACATGCAGGAAAACCCCGGCGACTTCGGGCCCTACACGGGGGCGGCCTCCTACGCCTACACCCACCCGACCTACACGGCGGAGGCCGCTGCCACCGGGTCTTTCACGCCGGGAGAACGGCGAATGCCTGACACCTCCGCGACCAGTGCGGCACCCGAGGCGAGGTTCACTCCCGGCGAGGGCACAACACCTGGTGCCTCCTCCATGAATCGCGTGCCGATGCGCGAGCGTTATCTCGGCATGGACCTCGAGCCGGCGATCGCTAATGACGGCCGGCAGGGGCTCAAGGTTGTCGACATCTTGCCGGAAAGCACCGCCGAGCGCGCCGGATTCAGCTCGGGAGACATGATCTTCTCGGCCAACGGTTATGCCACCGACAAGCGCGGCGACCTGGGCTGGATCATCTCCAACGCCGCTCCCGACCGGACGCTCAAGCTCATTGTCCGCAAGGAGCTCGAGAGCAAGGATCAGACGGTCACGATCGAGATGCCCTGAACCGAGGCCAGGGCTTTCTTCGCTTTCAGGTGATTTCGCGTTCTGCGCGGCTGGCCGCCGACGTGCGTTGCCGGCCGCGTCGGACCGCGCGCAGGACGTCGTACGGTCTCGAAGGTGACTCCAACAGCGATGGGTATCTCGGAAAAGCCGAGGATTTGACACGGTTTGGCACGGGATTTGAGCCGTGAAAAGCGATTGCTCCGTGCGAGTGGTGTCATCACTGCGGAGCCGATCCGGTTCGACGACCGCGCGGCGGTCGGGATGGAACCGGATCGAAGATCGGGCCGCGAGGACGTGGTCGACCGCTCGAGCCCCAGCGTGCGAGGGTCGAGAGATCGTCTCTGCCCAGGTTTTCACCGCGGCCGGGTTGTCCGGTTCCCACCAGGAGTTCACCCGTGGCCGACCGATCTCCGAAGCGAGGAAGCTCCGCCAATCCCAGCGTCCTGGCGATGGACCACCCCATCACGCTATTGATGCTGATCGTCGGTCTGATCAGCCTCGGAATGCTGGCCTTCTCGCGGATGCGGGTGGATATCTTTCCGTCTCTGAACACCCCGAAGATTTATGTGTTCTTCGACTTCATCGGCATGAGCCCCGACCAGATCGAGGGGTTCATCGTCAACGAACTCGAACTGTACTTCCAGTATGTTGACGGCATTCAGGACATCAAGTCGAGGAACATCCAGCAGGTCGGGCTGTGCGAGCTGGGCTTCTTCCATGATACGAACATGGGTCAGGCGATGGCGCAGGTGGTCGCGATGTCGGACCGAGCCATGGCCTGGATGCCGCCAGGCTCGCTGCCGCCGATGATCATGCGCATGGACGCGGGCAGCGTGCCGATCGGTTACCTGGTCTTCGTCAGCGAGGGGGACAAGACGTCGATCGGCGCCATGGGCGATCTGGCGCAGAACATCATCCGGCCGCTGGTGCAAAAGAACGTGCCGGGCACGGTGGCGATCTCGCCGTTCGGCCCGAACATGCGGTCGATCATCATCAACGTCGACCCGCGGAAGCTGCTGCAATACAACCTGAATCCCCAGGACGTGGTTGACGCGCTCAAGACCGGGAACGTGGTGGTCCCCGCGGGGAATATCTACGTCAAGGACTCGATGCCGATGGTGGTGAACGACGCCACGATCGTGGACATCCAGCGCCTGGGGAACATCCCGATCAAGCTGGGGCAGAATGTTTATCTTCACGATATCGCCGTGATTCAGGACGATACCGACATTACCTACGGCTATGCGCTGGTCAACGGCCAGAAGGCGATCCACCTGCCAATCATCAAGAAGGACACCGGCTCGACGCTGACCGTGGTGTCCGACGTCCACAAGTCTCTCGAGATGTTTCGCAACGCCGTGCCGCCGGACGTGAAGATCACCTTCGAGTTCGACGAGTCGCCAACGGTGGTGCACGCCGTGGAGAGCGTTGGCACGGAAGGCGCGATCGGCGCGGTGCTGACAGGCCTGATGATCCTGCTGTTCCTCCGCGATCCTCGGAGCGTGGCGGTGGTCGTGCTGAACATACCGCTAGCGCTGATGGGCTCGGCGGCCGGCCTGTGGGTGACGGGGAATACGATCAACATCATGTCGCTGGGCGGGATGGCGCTGGCGATCGGCATTCTCGTGGACGAGGCGACCGTCACCATCGAGAACACCCACGTGCAGATGGGAAAGACGAAGAACATCGCCACAGCGGTGCTCAAGGCCAGCAACGCCACAGCCGTGCCGCGACTTCTGGCGCTGATGTGCATCCTGTCGGTGTTCATTCCGGCGTTCATCATGGAAGACCCGCTCCGCTCGCTGTTCATGCCGCTGACCCTGGCAGTCGGCTTCGCCATGGTCTCGTCGTACATGCTCTCCAGCACCTTCGTGCCGATCATGAGTGTTTATCTGCTCAAGCACAAGGAGCAGAGTGAGAATGGAGAAGGACTGTTCGAGAGGATCCTCGGCGGGTATCGCAAACTGCTGGAATGGTTCGTCGGTCTGCGCTGGCTGGTGGGGTTGATGTACCTGGGAGCCTGCGCATTGATCCTGGCGGTGATTGGCCTGCAGGTTGGCACCGAGCTGTTCCCACAGATTGACGCCGGTGAGTTCGTCCTCCGCTTCCGACCGCCGGCCGGGTCGAGCTACGAGCTGACGCGCGAGATGGGGATCAAGTGCCTGCAAGAGGTCGAGACGGAAGCGGGGACCGAAAACGTCTCGATCACGATGGGGTTCGTGGGGCAGGTCGCCCCGAACTTCGGCATCGACAACATGGTGCTGTTCATGCGCGGGCCGGACGACGGCTGGCTACGGGTGAAGCTCAAGGAGGATAGCGGCATCCATCTCGATAAGTTCCGAGAGCGGCTCCGCAAGGTGCTGCCCGAGCGAGTGATTCCCTGGCTGACCGAACGGTTGGTCAAGGGCGGGCTCAAGGAGGACGAGGCGAAGGAGAAGGCGGAGAAGGCGAGCTTCGGGTTCGAGCCAGGCGACATCGTGGCGCAGGTGATGAGCTTCGGATCGTCCAGGCCGATCGCGGTCCGCCTGATCGGGACCAATTACGACGACGTCCGCGTGTTCGCCGAAAAGGTCGTCTCGAAGCTGAAGGAGAACCATTACCTCCGCGACATCACCTTCGAGCAGACCCTTGACTATCCCACGGTCGAGATCCACTTCGATCGCCAGCTTGCCGGGTTGATCGGCGTGACGGCCGAGCATCTCAAGCGGGCGCTGGTGATGGCGACTGCGTCGACGCGCTTCTCGAACCTCAACTACTGGATCGACGTGAAGACCGGGTTCGACTATCTGGTGCAGATCCAGGTGCCGCCGCTTCGGATGGAGAAGCCCCAGGACATCGAGGAATTGCCGCTGCAATCGGTGAACCCAGACGTGCCACTGATGGTGCGCGACGTGCTGAAGGACGGCCGGGTGCACTCGAGCGTGCGGCCCGGCGAATATGATCGCGACATGTCGCAACGATATCTCACCGTGGTCGCCAATGTTGAGGGCGAGGACATGGGCCGCGCGGCCGACCAGGTCCGCGAGGCGGTGAAGGCGGTCGGCGACCCGCCGCGCGGCGTGCGGATTGAGGAGATGGGCCAGCTCCCGTCATTGTCCCAGATGCTGGAGGCACTGGGCGTCGGGCTGGCGGTGGCCGTGTTCGTGATCCTTGTCCTGCTGACGGCGTATTTCCAGTCGCCGCGGCTAGCGATCATCTCGGTCTCGTCCGTCCCGGGCGTGCTCGCCGGTATCGTGGTCATCCTGTACTTCACCGGTACGACACTGAACATCGAGTCG